>JBAVPI010000184.1:0-1595 GCA_049692915.1 Pyrinomonadaceae bacterium | reverse complement strand
GCAGTTGCGGGCGCAGGGCCGTCATCGCGGCGTCAACCTCGTCGGCAATCGCGACGGTGTTGCCGCCGATCTGCCGCGTCACGCTGACAATCGCCGCAGGCACGCCGTCGCCCGTAAAGACGCTCGTGCGATCTTCCGCGCCGTATCGCACCTCGGCCACGTCGCCCACGTGTATCGGCGTGCGGTCGGCCCCGCCGTCTTCCGGTTTCGCGCCACCCGAACTCGGCGTCGTCACGACGACATGACGAATGTCTTCGAGCGAGAGCGACTCGCCCGTGGCGAGCACGTTGTATTGCTGGTAGTCGCGGCTGACCCTCCCGACGGAAGCGACCGCGCTCGTCTGCCCGATGGCTTCTTCAATCTGCCCGACCGTGAGATGGTTGGCGGCGAGGCTCGCGGGGCGGATGATGACTTCGATCTCGCGCACGTCGCTGCCCTCGATTCTCACCTGCGCGACGCCGGACAGACGCGCCAGACGCGGGCGCACCGTGTAAGTCGCGAGGTCGCGCAACGATGCGGGCGGTGCGCCGGTCAGGTTGTAGCTGATGATGGGGAAGACGGAGGGCGTCAGCCGCTCGACGTTGAACTCAAGGCCGCCGGGGAGCGTGGGTTGCACCTCGCCGATTTTCGCCTGTACGAGTTGCAGCGCGAGTTGCATGTCCGTGTCGGGCGCAAACTGCACGGAGACTTCGGACGAGCCGCGCACGGAGCGCGAAGTGACGCGCGAGATTTGCACGCCCTGCAAGGCGCTCACGGCGTCCTCGATGGGACGCGCGACCGCGACGACCATGTTGCGCGGCTCCAGTTGCCCGCCCTCCGCGACGACGACAATGCGCGGGAACTCGACCTCAGGGTAGATGCTCGAAGGAAGTTGAAGAACGCTGTAGAGGCCCGCGACGCACAGCAGCGCGACGACGAGATACGTCGCCTTGTGATGCCTGTCGGCGAAGCGCGCGATGTTCATTTCTCTTCCCGCTTCCCGTCCTGCGCTCCCGCCGACGCGCCCGCGCCCTGCTTGTCCGTCGCGCCTTTTTTATCGCTGGCATCCGGCTCGCCCGCTTCGGGTTCGCCGGTGGTGGCGTTCTCCGTCACTTTAATTTTCGAGTCGTCGCTCAAGCCGAACGCGCCCGCCGTCACGACGGCCTCATTGTCTTCCAGTCCCTCGACGATCTCCACGCGCCCCTCGTCGCGAATCCCTGTTGTCACCTTGCGCTTCTCGACCGTGCCCTCGTCTTTGCCTTCGCGTTTGACGACGAAGACGAAAGCATCTTCGCCCTCGACGACAAGCGCCGCTTCGGGGACGGCGAGCGCGTTCGGACGAATCTCGACGGCGACGCGCGCGTCCGCGAACAGCCCCGGCTTCAGTTCGTCGTGTTCGTTCGACAGGCGCACGCGTACGGCGACGGTGTTGGTCTGCGAGTCAACCGAAGGCGCGACGTTCACCACGCCCCCCGTGAATTCGCGCTCCGGGAACGGCTCGACTTTGACGACCGCGAGGTTGCCCGTCTTGACGCGGCTCAGGTATTGCGCCGGAAGGTTGGCGACGAGGTCTAAAGACGAAGCATCCGCGACTTCAAATGCGGGCGTCGCCGGGT
>JBAVPI010000183.1:0-1758 GCA_049692915.1 Pyrinomonadaceae bacterium | reverse complement strand
CCATCGAAGCGTTGACGCCTCCGGGCGAGCGCGCGGTTGCCACGGGCTTCGACGCCAACCTGTCGCGCGTGACCGGGGGCGAGCTTGCAGACTTCCGCGTCATCCATTTCGCGACCCACGGTTTATTCAACGACGACCGCCCGGAACTGTCCGGTCTCGTCCTTTCGCGCGTGGACGAGTCCGGGCGGGGACGCGAATCTTTCCTCAAGGCGAGCGACATCTACGACCTCCGCCTGAACGCCGATCTCATCGTCCTGAGCGCCTGCCGCACCGGTCTGGGCCGCCACGTCAACGGCGAGGGACTGCTCGGAATCACCCGTGCTTTCATGTATGCTGGCTCGCGGAGCGTCGTCGCCAGCCTGTGGAAGGTGAACGACGAGGCGACGGCCAAGCTGATGGAGCAGTTTTACGGCGCGATGTTCAGGGACGGGCTGCCGCCCTCTGCGGC
This sequence comes from Pyrinomonadaceae bacterium, assembly GCA_049692915.1. GTDB lineage: Bacteria > Acidobacteriota > Blastocatellia > Pyrinomonadales > Pyrinomonadaceae > JAIVJG01. The sequence goes on along the minus strand of JBAVPI010000183.1, from coordinate 1,310 downwards.
GCTGCGCAAGGCCAAGGAGGCCGTGCGGAGTCAGGGGCGCTGGCGCTCACCCTACTACTGGGCAGGCTTCGTCATGCAGGGCGAATGCGACCACCCGCTGATTGCCGCGGACGATTCTCGCGGCGGCAGCGGTCGCCTCGCATTCATGCTGGGTCTGCCGGCGCTGGCCCTCGCGGCGTTGACGATTCTTTGGTCTGCGCGGCGGGACAGGCGGCGGCTGGTCTGAGCGGCGCGGCGTGCGGGAACACGGAGGGTCTCAACTTTTCGAGTCGGCGGATGTCTCACACCGGATGAAGCAGCACGTACTGACACAGAGTAACTTCGACAGCATGCTCGATTGGCTCGACCCGAATCGCCGGAAGGCCGGCGAGAAGTACGAAACCATCCGGAACGGCCTGATACAGGTTTTTCAGTACAAGGGATGTCTGCGCGAGGAGGAGTTGGCCGACGAGACCATCAACCGTGTCGCCGCGAGGGTGAAGGACATTAGGCCCACCTACACGGGTGATCCCGCGCGTTATTTCTACGGCGTCGCGAAGAATGTACACATGGAATATCTCAAGGAGAAGCAGCCCGTCGAGATGCCTGTGGTGCTCGCGATGCCGGAGCACGAAGACGTCGAGCAGCAGTATCAGTGTCTAGACCAGTGCATAGGGCAACTGACGGACGGCAACCGCACGCTGATCCTGCAATACTACCGCGAGCGGAAACAGGCCAAGATAGATTCGCGCCGCGCCATTCATCAGGCGCTCAACCTGAAGCCGGGTGCTCTGCGTGTGCGCGTCTTCCGCATCAGAGACACGCTTGAGAAGTGCGTCCGCCACTGCATGGAACTTGAGGGTTGAGGGGCAAAGAGTCGGCCCCTTGCGGCGACGCCGTTGGCGCAGGCCACGCGTCCCGCCGGTCGGAGGCTTAAGATGAATCAGACACTCGATGAACAGGCTACCCTCCGGAGTTACCTGCTCCGCGCTCTGGACGAGGCGGAGCAGGAGCAGGTCGAAGAGCGCATCCTGACAGACAGGGAGTTCGGTCGCCGCGTGGCGATGGTGCAGGACGACCTGTTTGACGACTACGTCGCAGGGAAGCTGTCGGGGGCCGAACTGGAAAGCTTCCGTGAGCACTTACTGACGACGCCCGCCCGGATGCACAAGTTGAACTTCACAAAGGCGCTCGACCTGTACGTGACCATGCACGAGCCGACGGTCAAGACCGGCTGGTCTGAGAGGGCGCTGGCTTTCTTCCGCGTCAGCCCGCTCAGGGCGGCGCTCTCGCTGGCCCTGTCGCTGGTCATCGCGGGCGCGGCGCTCCTC
>JBAVPI010000182.1:0-2337 GCA_049692915.1 Pyrinomonadaceae bacterium | reverse complement strand
GCTTCCACCGCCGTCGCAGTTGTGCCGCAGCAGGCCGCCGTCTCAAGCAGGTTGTCTTCGAGCACGACGAAGGCTTCCCACTCGTTGCCGTCCGGGTCTGCCACCCATGTCTTGTCCTGCACGGCGTAGCAGCAGTTCGTCCCGATTTCGTCGCGCGTCGAGAGTCCGGCCACGGCCCAACGCTCGCGCGTCGTCAGCACGTCCTCGGTCGAGGCCAGTTGAATGCCGAGGTGCGACAGCGCCCCGCGCCCTGCGAAGACGCGCTCGTTGAGCGTCAGATTCAGCGGCGGGTTCGCCACGTCGAACTTGGCGTAGCCCGTGCGCACCTTGGACGGCTCGATGCCGAGCATTTTTCTGTAAAACTCGATGCTTCGTTCCACGCTCTTCACGTTCAGCGCGAGATGCGCTTTCAAAGCGGTCACTTCTTTATTCGTCTGGCCTTCCGTCTTGCTTTCCATCTCGTTTCTCCTTTACACTTATATTCGCCTACGCGAATGTGTGGCGACGATACTCCCGGCCAACACATATGTCAAGGCATATTTGAAATTATTATTGGCTGAAAGTGAAAGGGCCGGAAATGACCGCGAGACCTTCAAACATGGAACTACTCTTCAAGGCGCTCGCCGACCGCACGCGGCTGCGCCTGCTCAATCTGATGGGCGATGACGAGGTCTGCGTCTGTTACTTCGTCGAAGTGTTGGGGACGAACCAGCCGAAAATCTCGCGCCATCTCGCTTATCTGCGGCGCGCGGGCGTGGTCGCGGCTCGACGCGAAGGCAAGTGGATGCACTACCGCATCGCGACCCCTTCGGACGAGCATGCGGCGCGCATTTTTGAAGAGGTGCGCGTGTGGCTCCGGCAGGAGCGAGAGATGGTCGCGGATCGCACGCGTCTGAAAAAAGTGTGCTGTGCGCTGCAAGTTCCCGTGCATCTGCGGGGCGCGCCCCGTCCCGCGAGCCTTTCGCCGCGTTAGATTTTTGTCGGGGCGTGGGGACGCGGGACGCAAGCGTTTTCCCACTGCTTCTCCGTTGCAGACTCTCTCAAAAATAGAGCGACGCTTAATCTATCAAAAATAGAGCGACGCTTAATCCAATAGAGCGACGCTCAATCTCCGCTTCTCCGTTAAAGCGTCTGGCGACTTATACACGGCGCAGGCGCAGGACGGCGATTTCCGGTCGCGCGCCGAGGCGGATGGGCAGCCCCGTCATTCCCGTCCCGCGCGAGACGTAGAGCCGCGCGTCGCCACGTTCGTACAGCCCGCCGAGGTAATGAAATTCTTCGGAGAGGTATCCGACCGGCGCGCCGATGAAGGGCAGACGGATTTGCCCGCCGTGCGTGTGCCCGCTTATGGTTAGCGAAATGCCGCGCGTCTCCGCCACGTCGAAGACGGCGGGTTCGTGTGACAGCAGCACGGTCGGGCGCGCGAGGTCGAGGCCGTAGAATGCGCGCGGCCAATCGGCTTTTCCCCATCCCCAATCGTCCACGCCCGTGAGTTGCAGCGTCTCGTCGCCGCGACGCAAGACCGTGCTGGCGTTGATGAGCACGTTGACGCCCCGGCCCGACAGAGCGCGCGCGGTCAACTCGGCATCCGTTAAGTGATCGTGATTGCCGAGGACGGCCCACACGCCGCACGGCGCTTTCAACTCGCCGAGAGCCGCGGCGCACGGCTCGATGTAACGCCGCCGACCCGTAGTGTAGTCGCCCGTCAAGACGAACACGTCCGGCCTCGTCCTGTTCGCCAACTCGACCGCGCGCCGCACCTCTTCGATGGGGACGAGGCTGCTGTGATGGATGTCCGTTAACTGCCCTATGCGAAAGTTGTCGAAACTCTCCGGCAGGTCGCGCACGGGGATGTCCGTCTCCGTCAACTCGTAATCGAACGGCTCGACCAGACTTCCATAGCCCAACACCCCTGACAAGCCCGCGAGACCCGCCGCCGCCGCTCCTTTGAGGAAACGTCTGCGTCTGTGATCCGTTTCTGGCATGGTTTCTGACATTGATGACGCGAGCCGGACTGAAGCATCGTCGAACGCCGAAGCGTGAGCGCCGCCACGCGCGAAAATTTCCGCGCCGTTTGAACGTGGCTGCGCCGGGCCGGAAACAATTTACACTCGCACCGAGCAACTTTCACATCGCCGCGAGCATTTCAACAACGGCTTTGCGCTTGTCTCAAAATAAATCGAGGGCGTGCCGCGAGTTCGGGGCGAATGTTTGGCGGCAAATCGCATCATAGATTGAACGGAAGTTGTCAGCGGCGGCGCGCGCGTTCTACACTCGCAGGGGAAATCGTCGGGCGTCGTGGAGGTTATTTAAGTGAGAAATAGATTCGCGTTTATC
>JBAVPI010000181.1:0-2261 GCA_049692915.1 Pyrinomonadaceae bacterium | reverse complement strand
GCCCATGACCGTCACGATTGCCGAGCCGACGCCGCCGAACACGACCAGCGTGCCCGCGATCACGTTGCGCCGCGCTTTTAAGAATCGCCACAGGGACATGAAAATGGAGTCCAATGATTTCAAATCTCAAATCCGAGATTTAACAACTTGGATTTAATCAAGGCGGACTTTAGAGGGGGACGCTGACCGTCTTCATGATTTCGCGTAAGACGGCTTCCGCTTCTTCGCTGCGGCGGTGAAGCGATGACGAGAAACGCGAGTTGACGACGAGGCGGTGCGCGAAGACCGGCAGGACGAGACGCTTGATGTCGTCGGGGACGCAGTAGTCGCGGCCCTCCGTGAGCGCCAGCGACTGTGCGGCGCGGAAGAGCGCGAGCGTACCGCGCGGGCTAACGCCGAGGTCGAGCATCTCCGAGTCGCGCGTCGCCGCGACGATGCGCATCAGGTAATCAACGAGCGCGTCGTCCACCGAGACGGTCGCCACGCTCCGCTGCAAGTCGAGCACGTCCTCGCCGCTCATCACCGGCGCGAGGTCTGAGAGCGGGTCGCCGTGCTCGCGGTCGCGCAGGATTTCTTTCTCGATCTCCACCGACGGATAGCCGAGACGCAGGCGCAGCATGAAGCGGTCAACCTGCGACTCCGGCAGCGGGTAAGTGCCGTGATGCTCGATGGGGTTCTGCGTCGCCAGCACCATGAAGGGCGCACGCAGACGATAGGTCACGCCCTCGACCGTGACGTGTCCCTCGCCCATCGCTTCCAGCAGGGCCGACTGCGTCTTCGGCGTCGTGCGGTTGATCTCGTCGGCGAGCACGACGTTGGCGAAGATGGGGCCGGGCTTGAACTCGAACGTGCCCGCGCCTTCGTTATAGACGGAGAGGCCGATCACGTCGGAGGGCAACAAATCCGAGGTGAACTGAATGCGCTGGAACGTGCAGTCGAGCGACTGCGCGAGCGACTGCGCGAGCGTCGTCTTGCCCACTCCCGGCACATCTTCGACGAGCAGGTGGCCGCCCGCCAGAAGCGTCACAAGGGCGAGGCGCACGGCCTCAGCCTTACCCTTGATGACGCCCTCGATGGACGCCTGCAACCCGGCAATTTTGCCTGCGGCATCCTCAACTGCGAGAGGCACGCCTTCCCTGTCCGCGGTTCGTAAATTTCTCATCAATGACCTCTGGTCTCTTCAGTCATTCTACATATTTAAGACGACAGCCGCACCCCTTTGTGCGACTCCGGCGGACAGTTCGGCCCGTGTGACTTCCCTTGCACCCTTGTAGTAAAATCCACGCCAACGGAAACGTCCCCGTCAGCGTTCCACATATCCGTTGAGCCAATCGTTGTGGAACTAAACGCGTTTTTTAACGTGTACCAGAGGCCAGTGAGGATTTTAAAATGAAGATTAAAAACAGTTATCGCCGCCGTCAGCACGGCTTTTCACTTATCGAATTGATGATCGTGATCGCCATCATCGGCATTCTTGTCGGCGTCGGGATTCCGGCATGGAAGGCCAGCGTTCGTTCGGCTAACGAGGCCGCCGCCGTCGGCACTCTGCGCTCCGTTGCGACCTCGCAGGTCACGTATTTCAACCTCAAGAATCGCACCGGCTACGGCACTTTCGACCAGTTGGTGCAGGCCGGTCTGATGGACAAACGTTTCACCGGCGATTCTCCCGTGGACAACGGCTACATCTACACGATGGCTGTCACGGCCAAGAGTGGCACGAATCCGCCGACCTATGCCGTCAACGCCAACCCGCAGCAACTCGGCTCTACCGGCAGCCAGTTCTTCTACACCGGCTCGGACACGAGCGCCGTCCACAACAACCCAGACAAGCCCGCGTCGGCTCAAGACCAGGTTAACGGTCAGTAGGCTTTCAAGACCGTCGCATCAACGTCCCGGTTCAAAAGAGACTCGCTTGACGCTCTCTCGCGCGCTTTGTTAGGATGCGGCACTTTTGAAATTTAACCCGCCCGCTTAGCTCAGTGGTAGAGCACACGCTTCACACGCGTGGGGTCGTAGGTTCAAGTCCTACAGCGGGCATTACCTCATCAACGATAAAGGCCACCGCTTCAGGTGGCCCTTTTCATCTCAAGACACTTGAATTTTCCGTCCTCAACGCCTCGCTCACTGCGACAGGCCACGGACTTGCACACGCTCGAAAGATGTCGCCCCGCCCGGCGCGCTCGTGCCGATGACGACCACCGAATCGCCGCGCTCGACCGTCACGTCAAAAGCGTAAGCGCCGCGCTCGTCCACATTCAATT
>JBAVPI010000180.1:0-6357 GCA_049692915.1 Pyrinomonadaceae bacterium | reverse complement strand
GTCAACGGGCGAAGGTGCGCCGCCGCGTTGCGGATGGCCGAGCATCGCGGAGCGGGCCTCGTAGGGCGTCTCGCTCATAATGCGACGCGCGAGAACTTCGCCGATGCCTCCGAGCCGCGCATGACCGAAGGCGTCGTGCCGGTCGTCAATCGTGACCAACTCGCCGTCCTCAGCATAAGCGCCCTCGGCGACGACGACGACCGAATAACGCGGACGCAGAGGGTCTCGCGGGGTGGCGGCGGTGTCGCCCAGACGCTCGGTCAACAGGTGAAAAACTTTTTCGTAACGGAAAGGATGTTCGGGAATGAGTATCAAATGCGCGCCGCCCGCGACTCCTGACCAGAGCGCGAGGTGGCCCGCGTGACGGCCCATCACTTCGATGACCTGCACCCAACCGTGTGAGCCTGCGGGCGTGCGCGAACGCTCGATGATCTCCGTGACGTTGCGCAGCGCGGTGTCGAAGCCGAGCGTGTAATCGGTCGCCGCGAGGTCTTTGTCAATCGTCTTCGGGATGCCGACGACCGGCACGCCCCCCTCTGAGAGTCGCGCCGCGACGCCGAGCGTATCCTCGCCGCCGCACACGACCAGAGCGTCGAGTCCGAGACGTTCGATGTTCTCCAAAACTTCAGCCGAACGGTCAACGCGCTCGCCCGCCGGGGTCGTGCTCTTGAACGGGTTGGTGCGCGACGAGCCGAGGTTCGTGCCGCCGTCGCGATCCCATCGCCGGACGCTCGCGCGGTCGAGAGCGAGCGGTTCGGGCATCGGATTCAGCAATCCGCGCCAGCCGTCGTAGAGTCCCACGACCGAGATGCCGTGATCCGCCGCGCGGTAAACCAGACCCTTGATGGCGGGGTTGAGGCCGGGCGCGTCGCCGCCGCCGGTCAACACACCGATGCGTTTGACGTGAGCCATGAGTCGCTGAAATTTCCTTCTACAGATGAATGATGTAAGCCGCGCGACAGTATTAACATACGGCCCGAAGCGAAGCAAAAGCGGGCTGCCGCGGACGCCTTCAGAGCATGGAAAACGCGTTCGCGATTAACGTCTCAAGGCGCGACTGTTTCCACCGCTTAATCGCCCTCTTTGTCCTTTTCCCCGGCGGCATTGTCTGCGATACTCTCCGGCGTCGCGGGCATCGGCCAACGCGCCGGACAATAAACGTCATCCATTAGCCGGCTGACCCCGCACTGCTCTCCCTGTCGGAAAATAATGAAGGAGCGAATCGCGATGTTGAGGCACAACCCCCGTCTCCGCCTGTGTGTAAGCGCCGCACTCGTCACGGCTCTGGTGTGCGCGCCTGCGGGCGCGGCGCGGGCGCAGGAGAATGATCTCGTCAGCAGCGCAGGAGTCTTTATCGAACCGCCCAGCGCGAAGCGACACCAGCAACGCCGCGAGCGTGTGAGCGTCCAGCGTCCCCCCGTCGCACCTCGCCGCACGCGCCCGTCACACCCGCAACCGCAGCCGACTCCGTTCGTCAGCAAAAATACAAATACTAACGGGCGCGACAATCCGCCGAAAGTTATCCCTAAGTCCGCCGTCACCGCCGAATCTTTGAACGCGAAGGGCGAGACGGCGAGCACCGCGGGTCATCACGACGAGGCGATCCGGTCGTTCGCGGAAGCGTTGCGCCTCAATCCGAATTACGAGGAGGCGCAATACAACCTCGGCTACTCTTATTATCAACTCGGCAAATATGCGGAAGCCGCCGCGGCTTTAGAGAAGGCGACGCAACTCGACGCCGGTGATGGAGACGCGTTTCAATATCTCGGCGCGTCTTATACCAAGCTGAACCAGCCCGCGCAGTCCGCCGCTGCCTATGAGCGCTCGACCCGCCTCGACCCGCAGAACGCCGAGACGTTTTACGCGATGGGCAATGCTTACGAGGGCGCGGGCGAACTGGACAAAGCAGTCGGAGCTTTCAGGCAGGCCGCCCGCCTTAAACCGAATTACGTGGAGGCGCAGTTTGACCTCGGCGACGCGCTCTATAAGCAGAACAAGTACGCGGAGGCCGCGGACGCTTACAAGGTGGTGACGAGTTTGAAGCCCGATGATGCGGAAGCGCGGTCGAACCTCGGCGACGCCTATCGCGGGCAGGGCAGCTACGCCGCCGCCATCGCCGCTTACAAAGAGGCCCTGCGCCTCAAGCCCGACGACGCCGAAGTCCAACACTATCTCGGCTATTCGTTGGGTCGCGAGCGCCATTGGCCGGAGGCCGCCGCCGCGCTCAAAGAGGCCATCCGGCTCAAGCCGGATTACACGGATGCCTACGTCAATCTCGGTTGGGTCTATAACAACTCGAACCAGTTCGTGGATTCCGTCCAGATACTCAAACAGGTGCTCGCCATCAAGCCCGACGTGGCCGCCGCACACTTCAATATCGGCATCGCTTACGGGCGGCAGGCGCAGACGCCGGGGACGAAGGACGGCGAGAGGAAGAAGCTGTTTCAGACGGCGATTGATTCCTTTTCGGAAGCCATCCGCCTGCGACCCACTTGGCCCGAAGCGCACAACAACCTCGGCGTCGCCTACGGCAGCATGGGCCGCTTCAAAGAGGCCATTCCGTCGCACCTTGAGGCGATCAAACTCAAACCCGATTACGCGGGCGCGCTCTTCAACCTCGCCTTCGCCTACCGCAAAAGCGGCGACCGTAACAAGGCCATCGAGGCTTACAATAAACTGATCCCGCTCAATCCCGGTCTGGCTCAGAAACTTTATCCGCTGCTCAAGTGAGAGCGGCTTTACAAGTGTAAATGCTCGGACACGTCATTCGGTGACGAAAGAAAACGGCCCGGCGTTCATTTGCCGGGCCGTTTACCTTTTGCGCATCGCGCGATGAACGCGAACAACTACGCTTCACTTCCCACGCCGTCAAACCGCTAGTAGCTGCGATCCTCCACGTTCATTTTTTGAAGCGCGAAGACGACACGCATCGTCTGCGGGCGGCGGTCGAGCGAGGCGGGCACGAAGGCCGGATTTTTGCGGAAGGCGTCCTGCAATTCGTCGAGCATGCGCGGATTGCGCGGGGGCGTGACGACCGCCGCCAGCGACGCGCTGCCGTTGCTGTACACGTCGGCCACCACGATCATGTCGTCGTCATCCGGGCGATCACTCGAAGTTGAAGAGCGCGCGAGTGCGGCCAGCGCGCCGCGCGGGTTGAGGCTCGGCGATTGCGAAGCGAAGGGCGAACGCGCCGCCGCCAGACTTTCAGGCGAGAGCGGCTGCATCACGTCATAACCGCCGCCGTCGCCGTAACCGCCGACCCACGTCACCCTGTAAGGCAGAGCGGCTTCGAGGCGATCCGCGTCGGCGAGGTTCCGCAGGGTTTGCAGTTGATGACGCAACGCACCGAACACCGCGACGAAAAGGAGCATCGAGTAGAAAGCGCCGACCGCATAGGGCATCAGGTGCGGCTCGATCCAACGCGCGATGCGTTCGCTCAAGGGCAGCGCGGGACGGGCCGTGCGAGCGGCGCGTTCGACCATCAAAGCTCTACTGATCGAAGGCTGGAGACCGCGCGGCGCGGCGGGGCGCTCGACGAGTGAAAAGCTGCGAATCAACGAACGCATCTCTTCCAACCCTCGACGGCAGACGGGGCACACGACGAGATGCGCGTCGAGCGCCGAGCGCGCGCCCTGCGTCAACTCGCCGTCGAGATAGGGCGAAAAAGTTTTCTGTGATTCCTCGCAAGTGAACATAAAATTTGAAAGTGGGAAGCCGGAGGCCGGAAGTTAAGGAGCGATCTGTGAACCCATCCCTTTAACCTCCAAGCCTCCGACCTCCTTTTCAGGCGAATGACTGACCAGCCCCGACCCCTCCCTCAATGAAAGGAAGCGACTTTCGCGAGTCCGCGGGAAAAATCCAACCGGGGTCGTGACGGCGCGGGAACGGCGCTGTAAAAACGGGTGTTGCTGGCCGCGTTTTCAAACCGTTCGCGCTCGCGTCAACCCGGAGCATCGCCCCGCGAAGACCGCTCCGGCTACTTCCTGACCCATCTGGCACCGGGTTTTTGGTAAAGCCGGGGCAGGGCAACCATTCGCGCTGAAAACTGTCGGCAGCCGACGAAAGCAATCAACTCGAAGTTGATGGCCGACTGCTTTTTTACAAAGAACCTTCGAGCCTGCGTCGTAGCTCTGTACGGCCCCTTGAGAGCCTCGATTTCACTGTTCCGATGTTGATCTCCAACGCCGCCGCGACCTCCTCATAGCTCAAACCTTCAAGGTCGCGCAGCACGATCACTTCGCGGTACGGGCGCGCCAGTGAATGAAGCGCGGTCATCAGTGCCTGTTCGCGCTCGTGGGACAGAGCAGACTGTTCGGGGTCGTCCGCCCGTTCGTCGCTGAGCCGCGATCCGAGCGTCGTGTCCTGCGCTTCGCTCGTCGGGGCGTCGAGCGAGACAGTGCGCTCGCGCCGTCGTCGCTTCCACCACCGCCAGCGATTACGCGCCTGATTGACGGCGATGCGGTACAGCCACGTTCTCAAGTCGGCGTCGCCGCGAAACTGCGAGACGTAGCGGAAGGCTTGCAGAAAAGTCTCCTGCGTTAAATCGCGGGCTTCCTCCGCGTCTTCCGTCAAACGGTAGAGCAGCGCATAGATGTCGCCCGTGCGTTCCGCGACGAGATGATCGAAGGCCGCCGCCTCGCCCGCCTTGAGTCTTTCAATGAACAGAGTTTCGGCATCCGTCACGGGCCACACGTCCGCAGGGGCCGCCGCCGTGGCCTGATCAAGTTCCGCGCGTGCGCCGAGGGCGATTGGCTCTCCGAAGCTCACAGGCCTCCTCCGGGGGCCGCAGAGGGGGTGTGATAGCTCCATTCCCCCTTCAACGTAACCCATAGACACCGTGTGCGAACCACTTGTTCCAAAAAATACTTCATCCATGCCTTTTGATGCTTAAAGCCGTATCCGCGTCCGGAGCGTCTGGATAATTTCAGGGTACGAGTGGGACGTGCGGAGGCAAAAATTGTCTCTGCGTCGTTGAGTCGTGGCAGCGTGTTGCGTTCAGACGGATTGTCACATTGAGCGGGCGCGCGGCCATCGCATCGGGGAATTTCAACGCACACGGCGACGACGCGCGCGGGAGCGTAGCACGCGGCACGCAGGCGGTCAATCGAGACTTTTTGCTTCCTTGACAACTTCTCTCGGCCATCGTTAGAGTGCATCTTCGCCTCCGATCCCATCAAAAGAACGCACCGCGCTGTGCGGGCTTGCAGCAAGGACATCAAGTGGCTCGAACAACTAGAAAACAACGCAAGAAGCAACTTCAACACGACGTTTTTCGTGATAAGACGATGGATGTCTATGACCGTCTCGCGCATCGCACGCAGGGGCGCGGGCGCACCATCCTCTACATCGCCGGGGCCGTCGTCGCCGCCGCGATTTTGCTCTCGATCTATTCATGGTGGAGCACGCGCCGCGCCAACGAGGCGCAACTGGCTCTCGGTAAGGCCATCGAGATCGCCGCCGCGCCGGTCGTGACGGGCACGCCGCAGCCGGGCGAGACCGGCCCGACTTTCCCGAACGAGCGAGAACGCGCGCAGAAGGCCATCGAGGAGTTCCAGAAAGTCCAGAACAATTTCGGCGCGCCTTATAACGACATGGCGCGCTACTTCGTCGCCGTCAATCTCCTGACCGTAGATCGTAACAAGGGCCTCAGCGAACTCGACGCATTGGGGAAGGGCGGCAACGGTGAAGTGGCCTCGCGCGCGAAGTTCGCGCTCGCACAGGCGAAGGAATCCGACAACCAGTACGACGCGGCGGCGGCGCTCTACAAGGAACTAGCGCAGGACAAAAACAAGCCGATCTCCGACAACACGCTCAATCTACGACTCGCTTCCGTTTACGAAAAGCAGGACAAAAAGGATGAAGCGGTGGGCATCCTCTTCGCGATGGTCGAGGCGTCGCGCAAGGAGCAACAGGGCAAAGAGGCGGAGGGAAAGACCCCGAACGAATCATCAGCCATCCGCGCCGCGGCTGAAAAACTCCAGACGCTCAGCCCCGAACGCTACGCGCAGCTTCCGCCCGAACCCGTCGCCAAGAACGCCCCGCCGGCGTTTTAATGATGAGTGCGAAACGTTGAGCGAGGAATGAGTGAGAGTTAACTCAAGGCATCTCGCATCGTTGCGCGCCCGACATTAGTTTTCCGCCGTGGACAATCTCACGCACTCGCTCGTCGGGCTGGTCGCCGCCAAGGCGGGACTTGAGCGCACGTCGCCCTACGCCACCCTGCTCTGCGTGCTCGCCGCCAACGCGCCCGACGCAGACATCGTGACGCTCTTCGGCGGGCGTTTCACTTACCTCGAACAACATCGCGGCATCTCTCATTCAATCGTCGGGACGTTCGCGCTGGCGATCCTGTTGCCG
>JBAVPI010000179.1:0-2296 GCA_049692915.1 Pyrinomonadaceae bacterium | reverse complement strand
GCTGCGCGGGGCGTGGCGGGCGCGTGGAGTCGAGCGTGAGAGAGGTGAACGAAGCGCGGATGAACCAGCGCTGCTTCGTGAGGTCGGCTTCGCTCAGGCGCTCGATTCGATGGCGGACGAGGGCCATGCCGGACTCCTTGAAGAAGTTCGGAATCAACTCGCCCGCGCACGTCCAGAGGTCGCACGAGTCGGCGCGCGTCGTGAACATAGGGATGTCGCCGCGCGACAGGTCAAGCAGTTCGGCGGGGATGATGCGCGCCAGATGCGGCATCTGCTCGACCGGCATCCAGAGGCGGTCGAAGTAGCGCGCGCGGTCAAGCCCGTCGCGCAACAGGTCGGGGTGATAACTCTCGTACAGCAGCACGGAGTAGCTCTTCGTCGGGCGGAGGATGACGCGCACCTGATCGTCGGCGAAGACCGCCAGCGGCCCGCCGTCGGCGAGCAGTTCTTCGCGGTGGAGCAGCAGCGTGCGATAGACGGCGGTGAATCCCTCGGCGATGGCCTCGTCATAGTCGAGCAGGTTGATCTGTGCGCCGTCCAGCGTCGGAAGGTTCTGACCCTTCGGCAGTGTGCCCCGCTTACGCACGACGCGCATCTCGTCCGTGCCGCTTGCCTCCCACGTCGGGGCGCTCACGGGGGCTTCCTGTCCGCCCGCCGAACCGAGTCCGCTGAGGTCTAGGCCCTCGCCGTCAGGCCCGAACCAGATGCGCTGCGGCAGTAGCCCGACGCGCAGCACGGAGTTGCTGATATCCTCGCTCGCGAGTTGCTGCGATTCGGGTGTGGGCGGGTCGTCGGGCCTTGGATGAAAGAGCGATTCGAGATCAATGAGGACGGGGTGCTCGCCCGAAGCGATGAGATTCTCGAAGTGGAAATCTATGGCTTGCAGCGCGTAGAGGAGGGCCAGAAAACCGCCCTGTCTCCGGTAGAAGGCTTGCACCTCCTGCCCGGAGATGCAGGGCTTCGCCGCGACAAACTCGACCCATCCATAGCCGTCGCGTGCGAGTATCTTGAGCGTGCGGAAAGGCGGATGCGTGCCGCGCCGGTTGAGCCAGACAAGGAGTTGTTGAAGGTGTACGTCAACGGTCAGCGACTTGGGCTTATAGACGATTTGGAAACCGGAGTCGAACGTCGCCATCAGGACGGAGCGGCCCTCGCAGTGCTGATCGCCCGCGCTTCCTTTGACCTCGGACAACCGCCCCAACTCGATGCCCGCTCCGAACATCTCCCGGATCGAATGCCAGTCGGCGCAGAGGTGGCGTAGGAACTCCAGACAGGATGCGAGCCAGTGCTCGATGCGGACGGTGATAAGGCGGGCCAGCACTGGATATTCTTCAAGGAGCGCGAGCGCCCTGTCGGGCTGAGCGAGCCGCCGTAGGAAACTCTCGAAGCGGGCCTCAGGAGTCTCGCCCTCAAGCTCGCCGCCCAGCCGCGCCACGTTCAACTCAAGAATCATGGTGCGGTTCATCATGGACAGCACTTGCGCAAGCAGGCTGCCGGTCATCATGCCGAGCATCGCTTGCGGGTCGAAGGGCGGCGACGCAAACTCGCGCGCAAGCCCTTCAACTTCCGCCTGAAAGCGTGCGAACTCGTATCGCAGGAGCGGGTCAATGGCGACGAGAAAGCCGTTGCCTGCCGTCCCGTAGCGCGACAAGGGATTGGTGTCCTCAGCCGTGGGCTGCATGGCGAAGGCCGCTCCGAAGTGTTTGAGCCAGACGGGTGTCTCCGGCGCGCGGTCACGCATGGATGCGGCGCTCTCGCCGAGCAGCAGCAGTAGTTCTTCCTCCGTGATCCGGTCGGCGGCGAGTCGTTGCGCGAAGATGTTTTCGGAATCGAAAGGGGGCTGCTCGCGCCAGCGACGGAGGCGACGCTGCGCACGGTCTAAGTCAAGCGCGGCGGGCGGCGACGGCTCGCCGGTTCGCAGGGCCTCGATGCATTCGGAGAGGGTTGAGGCGGCGGCCCACGCCGCGCCCTGTTCGATGTCGGATGATGTCATATTCGTCTTGCGTCAGGAGAGGATACGGTCATGTGTTTCGGCGGCGACGGCAGCAGCACCGCCCGGATCGGCCACCTCAAGTTGATCTCGAACGAGCGACGCGTAATGACCGCCGAGCGCGAGCAACTCGTTGTGTGTGCCGTGCTCAATAATCCGCCCGTGGTCGAGGACGTAGATAACGTCAACGTTGCGGATGGTGCTCAGCCGGTGGGCGATGATGATGCGCGTGCAGGAGAGTCCGCGCAGGTTGTGGTCTATCAACCACTCCGTCTCAACGTCGAGGTGGCTCGTCGCCTCATCGAG
>JBAVPI010000178.1:0-2899 GCA_049692915.1 Pyrinomonadaceae bacterium | reverse complement strand
GCCGGGGCGGGCGCAGGCGGCATCGGTTTCGGCTTCGGCATCGGTCAGCCTTGATCGGCGCGGCTGAAGTTTTCTCTGAAGATTAAATTTTTAAGGTGAAGGTTCAATCGGGGTCGAGTCGCAGGTCGAAGCCCTCGCTCGACGGATGCGTTCAGGCCCCTGACATAAAGGTATTGATGATGAATTTACTACAAGCAACACTCAGGCGGAGCGTGTGCTTTGCGCTCCTGCTCGCGCTCTGTGCAACGAGCGTGCTGGCGCAGAGGCCCGGCACGGCCACTGTGCGCGGGCAGGTGACGGACGAGTTTGGCGGCGCGATCATCGGCGCGAGCGTGACGGTGACGGACGCAGCGGGCACTGTGAAGACGGCGACTACCGACTCGGAAGGCAACTATGCTCTGGCCGGTCTCGTGCCCGGTAAGTATGTCGTGCGCGCCGTCGCGCAAGGGTTCTCGCTCTTCGAGAGTGAAGAGTTGGAGGTCGTCGCGGGACGGAGCGACCCGCTCAACATCAAGCTCGGCGTCTCGCTCGAAAAAGAGGAAGTGATGGTCGCTTCCGAATCTCCGATTAGTCTCGACGATCAGAACCGCGCCAGCGCGATTGTGCTGCGCGGCAAAGACATTGATGCGCTCCCTGATGACCCGGACGAGTTGGCCGCCGCTCTGTCGGCGCTCGCAGGCCCGGCCGCAGGCCCCAACGGTGGGCAGATTACCATTGACGGTTTCGAGGGCGGACGCATCCCGCCCAGAGATTCGATTCGCGAAATTCGCATCAACGACAACCCGCTCGCCGCCGAGCGCGACCAGCCCGGCTTCGGCGGCATCCAGATTCTGACGAAGCCCGGCACGGACAAACTACGCGTCAGCGCCTCCACGACCTTCTCGGACGAAAGCTTTAATTCTCGCAATCCGTTCGCGACAGAGCGCGCGCCGTATCGTCTGCTCCAGTTCGGCGGCAACGTGAGCGGCACCATCGTCCCGAAGAAGTCCTCCTTCTTCATAGACTTCGAGCGCAACGCCGTGGACGACAACGACATCGTTAACGCGACCATCCTCGACCCGACGACGCTTCAACCGACGCGCTTCCTTCAGTCAATCGTGACGCCGAACCATCGCCTGAACCTCGGCTCGCGAATTGATTATCAACTCAACAAGTCGAACACGCTCATCGCGCGTTACAACTTTTTCCGGCAGAGTTTCGACAAGCTCGGCTTAACGAGCGGCTTCGCGCTTCCCGGTCGCGCCTTCGATCAGTCCGTTTCGCAGCACACTCTGCAACTGACCGAGACCGCCGTGCTGAACGCGACGACGATCAACGAAACGCGCTTCCAGTTCATCCACGGTCGCACCGAGCAGAACGGCGACAACTCCGTGCCCTCCATCAACGTGGCCGAAGCCTTCAACGGCGGCGGCTCGCAGATCGGCGACTCGTTCAACGCGGCGAACCGTTGGGACTTGACGAACATCACGACCATCGCGAAGGGCAACCACTCCATCAAGTTCGGCGGTCGCCTGCGCGGCGTGAATCTGACGGACTTTTCGCAGAACAATTTCGGCGGCACGTTCACATTCGCAGGCGGCGTCGCGCCGCTGCTTGACGCCAACAATCAAATCATCCTCGACGCTTCCGGCCAGCCCGTGCTCGGCCAGATCACGAGCATCGAACGTTTCCGCCGCGCGCGCGTCTTTGACGGCACGGGCCTGAGCGCGGCGCAACTGCGTAACCTCGGCGCGCTCCCGACGCAGTTCACGATTTCCGGCGGCAACCCTGAGGCGGACGTTTCTCAGGTTGATTTCGGCGGCTTCGTGCAGGACGACTGGAAACTCCGGCCCAACCTGACCATCGGCGCGGGCCTGCGTTACGAGACGCAATCAAACATCAACAGCCATCTCAACCTCGCGCCGCGCGCTTATCTGTCATGGGCACCCGACGGCGGCGGCGGGCGTCAGGCGAAGACGGTCATCCGCGTCGGCTTCGGTCTTTTCTACGACCGCTTCGGCGAAAATTTCACGCTCCAGTCGAACCGCTTCGACGGAGAGAATCAACTGCAATTCCTCGTCACCGATCCGGCCATTCTCTCGCAGGTGGGCTTCACGGCGGACGGAGTTTTGAATGCGCCGACAGTTAGCCAACTGTCGAGCTTCGCACGCCCGCAGACGACGCGCATCGTCGCGCCGGATTTGCAGGCTCCCTATTCCTACACGGGCGGAGTGTTCGTCGAGCGCCAGTTGCCGAAGAAGTTCACGCTCAACACAGGCTATATCACGTACCGCACGCGCCATGCCCTGCGCACGCGCGATCTCGATGCGTTGACGACGAACACATTTAATCCGGGCGTCCCGCGCACGCACCTCTACCAGTACGAGTCGAGCGGCGTGCAGAACATGGATCAGTTTCAACTCGGCGTGAACAACCGTTTCAGTCAGGCGTTCTCGATCTTCGCTTTCTACACTTACGCGAGGATGCGCGGCGACACCGACGGGCCGAACAGCTTTCCTGCGGACTACTCCGACTTGAGACAGGAGTACGGGCGTAGCTCGTTCGACGTGCATCACCGTTTCACGCTTGGCGGCTCGATTGGGATGCCTTGGGCGAAGCTGCTCCTGAACCCGATTGTCATCGCTAACTCCGGTCGTCCCTTCAACATCATCACGGGGCTGGACACGAACGGCGACGGGCAGTTCACGGAGCGCCCTTCGCTCGCCTCGAACACGACCTGCGCGACGCGCACAGATCAGGCTCCGAACATCGTCTGCACGCCGCTCGGCACTTTCAACCTGCGACCTGCGGCGGGCGAAGATATCATCGCGCGCAACTTCGGCGAAGGCCCCGGCTTTTTCACCGTCAACTTACGCATCAGCCGTCAATGGTCTTTCGGCAGTTCGCCCGCGAGCAAAGC
>JBAVPI010000177.1:0-2864 GCA_049692915.1 Pyrinomonadaceae bacterium | reverse complement strand
CTCCAACACTTCCGCGCGCGTCCATTCGGGTGGGTTGAGCCACGCGCGACGCAGTTCGTCCAACCCGCGCGCGGCGTCGGCAATCGCGTCTCTCTGCGCGGGCGTGGGTTCGGGGAAGGGGAACGTCTCGAAGCATGTGGTCGGCGTGTAGCGAAATCCGCTTTCCTTCTCGCGCAGTTGCGTGCCCTTAGCTTGTGCCCAAATCACATGAACGCGGGAGTGAAGCACGCCAAAGAAATAATCATCGTCGCGTGCGACCGCAATAATAGTTTGCTCTGGACTTACTATCGCATTCTGCCATTGCCACATAAGGTGCTTGGCAGTTTGAGTTAATGCTAAGTACCTATTGAGATTCAACACCGCTCCTCTGAACTCGCTACCTGTTCGTCCGTGCAACCACCATTTCTCCCTGCGCGCTTTGTCTCGACTTTTTTCTCTGAAAGGTCTAACTACGTTTTCAATAATTTGGAACGGTGCTTCATAAAGACTGGCAACTTCTAAAGATAAGTTGGTGAAGTCAATTACCCATCTGTGACGTGACCTTGAGGCATTGTCATCACCATTAAGGGAAGGTCGTAGAACATCAGAGTTGGGCAGGCCGTTGGGATTAGGCAGCACAAGCATTGCTAACGCTTCATCGAATGAAACGTCGAAATCTCCGACGCGAACCGGCCCTTGGAAGGCGATGCCGAAATTCTCCTGAAGCTGCGATGTGTTTGTTACATCTATGTCCGCACGCAGATTGGCGTAAATTTCATCTACGCGCTTGCCATCTAGGATGCATCCGCTCTCAGTACCATCATCGAAGCCAACTATGCTTATATGCACAGTAGCGCCATTAAGCACCCAATTCTTATCCGAGACAGCAAAAAAAATGTTGCCTGTTTCCTTTATGTGGCTCAATACCTCCTGATTTCTCCCACCACGTATGCCTTGAGTTGCAACCAAACCTGCGCGGTTACATCTTCCTTTTGAAATTGCGCCTCGGGCTTTCTCAAACCAATAGGTAACTAAATCTGCACCGCCCGGAACACGTCCTTTATATAGTTTTCGTAACGCTTCGACATAATCATCTCCGAGTTCACGGCGCATCTTCTTATCACCGAGAAACGGCGGGTTGCCGACGATGAAATCAACGGCGGGCCATTCGGGTTCTTTCGGATGCTCCGCGTCGCTTAAGTCGAGAATCGCGTCCGTGTTGCGGAAGTTGTTTTCGAGGGAGCGCAGGATCGGCTCAGCGGGCGTGCCGTAGCCGTTCGCGCGTATCCATTGCAGGTAGCCAATCCAGAGCGTCGTCTGCGCGAGGTCGAAGGCATACGGGTTGACCTCTATGCCGTAGAACTGCAAAGGCGAGACGCGCGGCGGCAAGTTTCCCAGACGACGGTCGCGCGCGTACAGGAGCACCTCTTTCTCCAAGTCCTTCAAGTGCTGCAATGTCACATACAGGAAATTGCCTGAGCCGCACGCCGGGTCGAGCACCCTCAACGCCGCGAGCCGTTCATGAAAGCCGCGCACGAGCGTCTGCGCCTCCGCGAAAGACTTGTCCGTCGCCTCGCGCAACAGAAAACGCTCGGCATCACGCACCTCCGCCCGCCGCTTGCGTTCGCGCTCCTCGTCGTCGGCGAGCAATTCGTTCGCGCGTCCCTTCACGCCTTCCCATTCCTCGCGCAGCGGGCGCAACACGACAGGCTCAATCAACGTCTCGATATCTTCGCGGCTCGTGTACTGCGCGCCGAGTTGCGCGCGCTTCGCTGGGTCAAGCCCGCGCTCGAACAGCGTGCCGAAGATGGCGGGGTCAACCGCCTTCCAATCGAGACGCGCGGCGCGGTCGAGGCTTTCAATCTCGTCGGGCGTGAGCGCGAGCACGGGGCTGTCAGTGAAGAGGTTGCCGTTAAAGTGCGCGATGGTCTCAAGGCCGAAATCGTCCGAGCCTTCGCGCATCGCGTCAAAGAGCCTGCCGATGGTCTTGGAGAAACGCTGCGGGTCGCGCCCCGACTTCTCGACGAGGCGCGTGAACAGGCGTTCCGGCAGCAACCCTACATCTTCCGCGAACAGGCAGAACACGATGCGGTCGAGGAAACGCGCGACCTCGCCCGCATCAAAGCCGCGTTCGCGCAACCCCTGCGCCACGTCGCCCACCTGCCGCGCCACTTCCGTCGTGATCGTCTTGCTCGTCACACCCGGTCGCAATCGTTCCGGGTCTTCAAAGATGGCGCGCAGAATCTCTACGTTGCGCGGCCTGTTGAAGTCCACGAGCGCGATGTCGTGAACTTCCGCGACGGTCGCCGTGAAGTTCGTATGCACGACGAGACGTTCCATGTCGCACACGATGAGCAGCGGCGGACTCTCCAACGCCTCGCGGTACTGCAAGAGCTGATCGTAGGCCGCGTCGAGGTTCTTGTGCTTGCCCTTGTACTCGAACGCGAAGTTTCCCTTCTTCCACACGTCGGCCCATCCCCTGCTGCCGCTATGTTTTTCCGCGCCGCGTTCAAACGTGAACCATTCGCCCGTCGGGTCAACCTCCGCCGGCGTCGGGTGCTCGAACACCGCGCACAAATCGAGGAAGTGCTGCTGCGAAGCCGAACGCTCCGTCAACTCGACCCTGCGCCACTTGGCGACGAACTCTGGAATGTTCATAAATTAAAGAGTGAACCGTGCGATAGCTCGTTGAGGCAAGTGTCGGATGCCAGAAGTTAAATAAATACGGAGGCACGGCTAATTGAAAACCGTGCCTGCGTATCTATTTGTTCTTCATTCCACGGTGACGGACTTCGCCAGATTGCGCGGTTGGTCAACGTCGCAGCCGCGCCTGACCGCGATGTGGTAGGCGAGCAGTTGCAGGGGGATGACGGAGAGGATGGGCG
>JBAVPI010000176.1:0-2403 GCA_049692915.1 Pyrinomonadaceae bacterium | reverse complement strand
GAGGGACGGAGGTGGAGCACAACACGGTGCTGCACATGGGTAACATCACGACGGCATACGGGCCATCGAGCGGAGGGTTCGTGATGAGGAACAACGTGATGGGACACAACGAGTACGGGATCATCGGAGACTCGACGGGGAGCGGGATGAGCACGATCAGCAAGTATTTTCCGGGAGGGATATTCGAGCGCAACGTCATCGCGGGCGCTGATGCCTCAAGGTATCCCGACGGTAACTATTACCCCGTTTCGATGGCCGCGGTACAGTTCGTTGACGGAGCCAACGGTGATTACCGTCTGGTGCAGGGCACGCTTTACACAAACTCCGCGACGGACGGCAAAGATTTAGGCTGCGACTTTGACGCGCTCAACGCGGCGATGTCCATTCAATCACCCGCTCCGATTCCCACGCCGACACCAATCGCGACTCCTGTGCCAACCCCTGTTCCGACTCCTGTTCCCACACCTGCTCCGACACCCGTGCCCGTTCCCACCCCGACACCCGCGCAGGGACGCGCGGGCGAGAGCGTGGTCAGAGCAAAATTGGATGGGCAGTCTTTGAGCAATCAACTCGCATCTACGGAGGGCACAAACGAACCCGGCGGTGGTTCGGGAAGCCCGCAAACCGATGCCGCGGTGAAGGCGTCGCTCGATGCGCTTCTCCTCAACATCCAGCGGGCGTACACGGATTTTCTCGCCGACCGGCAGTCGTATCCCGCCGCCGTGAGGATTGACACGGAACTTCAGCGGGCGATTCAATGCGCACAGATCGCTGACAACTATTCCATCCTCGGAGACATGTCTGGAGTCAGAGACCTCCTGTTCCAGACGATTAACCATCTGGAGTTGAGCGACGTGCTGATGTCGCACGGCAACATCTCGAACGCGGTTGATGTGGCCTCCTTCATGGTGCGCCAGCATTACATTGATTTCCTCGACCGCGAGCCGGATGCCGCCGGGATGTCGTTCTGGAAAAACCAGATTGAGAATTGCGGGACGAACGCCGGCTGCATCGAGGTCAAGCGTATCAACGTCTCGGCATCGTTCTTCCTCTCGATTGAATTTCAGCAGACGGGCTATCTCGTCTATCGTCTCTATAAAACCTCTTACGGGCGCGTCCCGACGATGCGTGAGTTCCTGCCCGACAACGGTTCGGTCGCGCAGGGCGTGATCGTCGGCTCGGAGAATTGGGAAGCGAGACTCGACGCCGCCAAGGGGTCGTTCATCAATGCGTGGACGCAGCGTGCCGACTTCAGGGCGCGTTACGATTCTCTGACGAACGGGCAATACGTTGATGCGTTAATCTCCAACCTCGGCGTGACGATCAGCACGGCGGAGCGCGATGCGCTCGTGCGCGATCTGTCGAACGGCGGGACGCGCGCCAACGCTCTGCGCCGACTGGCGGAGAACGACGCATTCTCGCGCCGCGAGTCCAACTCGGCCTTCGTCCTGATGCAATACTTCGGCTACCTGCGACGCGACCCCGACGCCAACGGCTTCAACTTCTGGCTGACGAAACTCAACGCCTTCAACGGCGACTTCGTGAAGGCGGAAATGGTCAAGGCCTTCAGCGGCTCGACGGAGTATCGCAGCCGGTTCGCGCTGTAAGAATCGACGCGCGGCCCGAATCAACCCGGCCCCCGGCGAAGGTCAGGCGATGGAAAAGGCGAAGGGCGTAAGCGGAGAGATGTTCTTCTCGTGTGCCCTTCGCCTTTCACCGTTTTGACAGGCTGCCGATTAACGTTTTGACAAGCTGCCGAACGTCGTGCCATGTTCTCTTTCGCGGGCGTGAGGCCACGACGGCCCTGCCCGCACAATCTGACTTGAACGGCTGGTCGCCCCGCTTTAGCTCCGAAGCGCGATGAAAGTCCTCCAACTCGGCCCCTATCCGCCGCCGCACGGCGGTGTGCAGACCAACCTCGTGGCGATCCGGCAGTTCCTGCGCGAGCGCGGCGTCGCCTGCCCGGTCATCAACCTGACGCGCTACCGCAGACCGCAGACTGAAGACATCTATTACCCCGAAAGCGCTGCGCAGGTCGTCAAACTAATTCCGCGTCTGCGGCCCGACATCATCCACATGCACATCGGCGGCAACGTCTCGCCGCGACTGCTCGGCCTCGGTCTGGTCTGTTGCCTGATGCCGCAAAGCAAGACCGTTCTCACGCTTCATTCGGGCGGCTACCCCACGTCCGAGGCGGGACGGACGGCGCGGCCCGCGACGGCGCGCGGCTTCATCTTCCGGCGCTTCGACCGCATCATCGCTGTTAACGAAGAGATCGTCGCCATGTTTCATCGCTTCGGCGTCGCGCGCGAGCGTGTGCGTCTGATCCCGCCGCACGCCGTCCGCGTGCCGCCGCCCGGCGTCAAACTGCCGGAGCCTATGCCCGGCTTTTTCGACGCGCAC
>JBAVPI010000175.1:0-1572 GCA_049692915.1 Pyrinomonadaceae bacterium | reverse complement strand
GTTCGAGCGTGTACTTCGTCTTGCGCCCGCCTGTTGAGGCCGGCAACGAAACGACCTCGCCGAACTGCGCTATCGAGAGCGGGGCACGCGCCAACTCCTTCGCGGGACCCTCCGCCTGCACCTGCTTGATGAAGGCGACGGCCCGGCCCGGTATGCGGTAGTAGAAGCCCCTGTTGCCGCCCTGAGTCAGGCCGGCGCTTTTGATCTTGTTCGCCAGCAGCGTCCCACCCGCGCCGCCCTCGCCGTCCTCGCCGATCGCCATTTCGAGCTTCACCAACTGCCCCTCGCACGTGACGGGCTCCATCTGCGCCGGCTGGCAGGTGGCCGCGCCGTTCTTGCACCTCTTCTTGATGAGGAACCGCGGGTCGAGCCGCGTGCCCGCGCCCTGGTTGACGAGGACTTGGCAGACGCCGTGCTCCTTCGAGAGCTTGAAGAGGTCGATGGACAACTTGCCGGGGTTGGACGGGTTGAGCCTGAAGCTCGCGTTCCATGTGAGCGTCGCCTCGTCGCCGAAGAAGTAGTTCTTCTTCATCGACTCGACGGTCTTGTCCAACTCCTCGAGCACGAGCTTGATGCTGTCGGCGTTGGAGGTGGCGACCTGCGGCACGTCGGAGGGCTGCGCACCCAGAATGGACGTGCGGCGGTCGGAGAACTCCCCGATCTGGTCGAAGACCTGCTTGGCCTTGCCGAAGCCGTCCTTGAAGACGGCCTTGTCCCTCAGCGCCTCCGGGAACCTCTTGTCGGTCGCCAGCATCCCCTCGTTGATGGAGATGGGGTTGCCGTCGGCGTCGTAGGCCACGATCCCCGACGCGACGATGTCCAACTCCTCGACCCAGTCCGCGACCGAGCGCACGCGGCACTTCTCCTGCTCAGGATCGAGGGTGGCGTCTGCAGCTTTGGAGAGGAAGACGGGGAGCGCCTTCGCGAGGAGGCCAGCGCCAGTCTTCACCGTGCCGGTGACGATGTCTATCGTGTCGTTCGATACCTCGGCCGAAGCCTTAACGAGGACGCCGCTTTCGGTGAGCGTCATTTCAAGGTTCCGCGTCTCGAACATCCCGCCCTTGGTCTTAATCATATAGACCTCTTCGGTGTCGGGGATGAACATGGTGTCGAACTTGATCTTGTCGGCGTCGATGGCGAACTCGCTCCCCTTCCTCACGACGTAGCTCTCGCCGGGGAAGAAGCAGGGCGTGTAGACGGAGAACGCGCCCGGCTGCTTGTTCTTCCTGTTCACGGGCACGTCCGCTTTCACGACCGTGCGCGGCAGCGCGTAGAAGACGCCGTTTATGTCCTTCGGCGAGGAGCCGGGGCTCACCGGGTTGACCTTCGAGGTGATGACCTTGCTCTCGAAGCAAGCCGCGGTCGTCAACGTAACGGCGAGTACCGCTGCCGCCGCGAGGAACCTGAACACTGCGAGACCGCACGCTGCATGGCCCGCGGAACGCATTCCGGCGGCTTGGGGCTTCGTGCTGCTACTGATCCCTTTCATGGCTATTCTCCTTCTCGTAATCTCCAAAGGGTTTCGGTCGGTGCCCCAAACGCGGGCAGTCTGTAAAGTATTGTGGACACCTG
>JBAVPI010000174.1:0-14484 GCA_049692915.1 Pyrinomonadaceae bacterium | reverse complement strand
CCGCCTCCCGTGGACGCCACAAAGCCGCCCCTTCTCTGAGTAGCATTTCGATGTTCTGAAGAGGGCGCTACGAATCAACGACTCTCGCAGCGGGGTGCGCGCCGTATGTTACACTCGCGACGTGCACCAAGCTGCCGGTCGTCCATTCATCATCGTCAATTATTTCGCCTCACGCGCACGGCGTGCATGGCATCCCATCAAGAGCATACTGGCGCAGAATGACATCGGCTTCGACGTGCATGAAACATCGGCGGCAGGAGAGGCTGAGGCGTGCGTGCGGAGCGCGTTGCGGGACGGACACCGCATCGTCGCGGCAGTTGGTGGCGACGGGACTCTGAGCGAAGTCACGAGGGGCTTCTTCGAATGCCCTACGGCGGCGGGTGCTCCGCCCGCGCCAATTAACCCGGAGGCCGCGCTCTCGATTCTTCCGGCGGGCACCGGCGATGACTTTGCGCGCGGGCTGACAGGCCATCGTGAGCCGCTTGAAAAGTGGGTGGCAAGACTCGTCGCCTATTGCCGGTCTGGTGGTGGTGATGTCGGGAAGGGCACGCGTGATGTTGACGCGCTGTATGCGACCGTCAGCGACGACGCGAGAAGTTTCATCTGTCTCAACGCGGCGACGCTCGGCATCAGCGCCGATGTCACGACGCGTGTGACCCGGCAGGGCAGTCTCATGCGACGTTTGCCGGGTGAAACGCGTTTCATCTGGGCCGCCGTCGGAGCACTCACCACGTGGCGCAACCGCATGGTGCGCATCACCGTTGATGAAAGCTCGATGGAATGTGCGACGAATTTGATGGCCGTCGTTAACGGGCGGTACGTCGGCGGCGGCATGAAGTTTGTACCCTCCGCGCGTCCCGACGATGGCTTTCTGGAGGCCATTGTGGCGTGCGACATGACGCGCATGCAGGCGGTGCGCGAGTTGACGCGTATTCATCGCGGCGGCCATCTCGCCAATCCGAAGATCGTACTCCAAAAGGGCGGACGCGTGCGCGTCGAGACGCTTGATCCGGCGGAGGCATTCGTGGTCGAAGCCGACGGAGATGTGCGCGGTCAGACCCCTGCGGAATTTCGTCTGATGCCGGGAGCGTTACGGTTGATCTGGTAACGAACGCTGATGCTCCGGCTCAAAGACAATCTTGCTGCCTGCCGTCGCCGCCCGATCAGTTTGTCGCTCACGCTCCGCATGCCTTCGCAGCAAGTTTTTTTCAATTGACACGATAAAGTTATCGGGTATATAAGGCGCGTAAGATTGAAAGGGATTTTAGCCCGTGCCAATTCCGAATACGAAATCCTCTCGCCCTCATGCGCGCCCCCGTCTCCACGCATAAACCGCGTTTAGTGTACCTCTCTGCGAGAGATGAAAAGACCATGAGCAAAGTGCGTATCTACGGAACAGCGATACTGGTCGTTCACGGTGCGGTGCTGCTGCTGCATGACATCGCGCATAGAGACCTTGAAGTCTATCTGCCTCTGCTGAAATATGTGTATGCGTATGCCGTCATCGTCATCGCCCCGCTTCTCGCGACGATCATGCTGTGGACAGGGCGGTCTCGAAACGGAGCGTGGATATTCCTACTCTCGATGTTCGGTTCACTGTTGTTTGGCGTGTATCACCACTTCGTACTGATAAGCAACGACCACGTCTGCTATGCCCCGCAAGGAGCGTGGCTGTCGGTCTTCAGGACGACAGCCGTGTTGCTGGCGATTGTCGAAGGCATAGGGTGTTGGTTCGGCATCTGGGCATTGAAGAAAACACGCGACGCGCCTGCGCTCAGTTAGCTTCCGTCCAACGACTCGACGCGTGACTCATACCGTTTGAATTCTCAGGGGTTGCGACGCACTCTTTATCCGTGAGCGATCTGATGAGGCTCAGAGACAAAAAATTAGAACGCTATAAAAGGTGTTCGCCCGCACACTTTTCGAGGTGGAGATTCTACGTCCATCTCTTAGCGCTGAGATATATCTTCCGTCCTCTGCTGGCTCTCACCTACGCCCCGAAAGTTTACGGTCAGGAGAACGTGCCGAAAGAAGGGCCGTTCATTGTCGTCTCGAACCATATAGATATCTTCGACCCGATACAGGTCTCAAATGCGTTGGATTATCCGGTCGCTTACGTCGCCAAAAAGGAACTGTTCGGCAACCCTCTGATGGCGGAATTCTATCGCTTCATGGGGTGCTTCGCCCTTGATCGTGAACATCCGAGCAACGCTTCTTTAAAAAGCGCCTTCAATGTTCTGCGGTCGCAGGCCAAGTGGGCGCTCGGAATGTTTCCTGAAGGGACGCGCAGCCACACCAATGAGCTTCTCCCGCTGAAAAAGGGCGTGGGCGGCATCGCGCGGAAGGCACGTTTGCCGATCCTCCCCGTCGGTATTCAAAAAAATAGCTCCGGGCGTTTCATCGTCATAGTCGGCAAACTCATCACAGACGTTTCCGATGTTGACATCACTTATCAAAAAATTTATGAAGCGCTTGTCAGTCTCACCGACCCTGCTCTGGGCCGCGAGGTGCTGGCCTCAAGAGGAGGGAAGTCCGCGTGAAACGGGGAGCGCCGGTGCTTTTCGGATGAAGCCGCCGGTACGGTCGGGAATCGTTCTTATCAGCCCTGTTGAGGCCACGGCAAGGGCCGAAAAATTTGTTCCTCACAGCCTTATTTATGCTATCATCACGCCGTCATCATACTTTCGCGTCCACGGTTCTCGCCGAGTGAAATGGACGCCTCTTCAATAGTCCTAAGCGTGGTTCTCAACACGCATTTCTTTTCCGCGCCACGGGTGGTTAATTCAACGATTCAACGTGCAAGGGTGGTTTGCCGCCAAGCATGAAGCGGGCCGGTCTGCGGCTTTAGTTCGGCGCTAATCACCAGCACAGCTTCCTTCTCGATTTGCGTTTCTTCCGAGACTTCACGCGCATAAGTAAAGACAGTCTCAACATTCAATGAAACTGCTCTGGATGTTCTTCACCGGACATGTATCCGTCGTCAGTGAAATCGGTTCGCGGCAGCGTCAAAACGGGCATACATCACAAGCGAGGTGAGACGAAAATGGATGTTAAGAATCGCTTTCACACGGATGAAACGTGGCTGCTGATGCGGGCCGAGCAGATGGTGCTGTTACTTGCACTGTGCGTGTTGGTCGCGCTTCATCTGGGAGAGGTGCATTGGGGGCGCTTCATCTTCGCCTTTGTCATCATAGATGCGGTCGGCTACATTCCCGGCGCAATCGCGTACCGGCGGCAGGGGGCAGGAAAAATCGCCCCGATTTATCACTACCTTTATAACCTCACGCATAGTTACCTGACCGCCGCCGTCGCCGTCGCCGTCTGGGCGCTGTGCACGGGTGGATGGGAATGGGCGATGCTGGCGATTCCGATTCACTACTCCGGAGACAGGGGAATCTTCGGCAATATCTATAAGCCTACGGAACTGCCGTTCGAGCCGGTGGCCCATGCCTCTCCACACGAAAGAATGCCTGCGGTGACTCAGTTGAGGGGAGAACCACAGTGAGCGTCTCCCTGCAATCCGTTCATCCTGACGAGGCGGAACCGGCCCGTGTGATTAATCATCCTTCGGGCTATCTCGCGCTCTCGACGAGTAACAGCCGCTTCACCGTGGAAGGCTGCGACGGCTTCATCGCTTACCGTGAACGCGGTAAGCATCTCGTCATGATGGGGGGCGTTCATGCGCCCGCGGAGGTTCGCGATCAACTGCTCAGGGGCTTTCTTCTTGAAGCCGAAGGGCGTCGGCGTCGCGTCGTCGCGGTGCAGGTGCGGGAAGATCAAGCGAACCTTTTTTGTACGCATGGTTTCACGGTCAATCAGCTGGGATCGTCTTACGGTATCAAGCTGTCGGGCTTCTCTCTCAAGGGCGCGCGCAATATGAAACTGCGACACAAAATCAAACGCGCGCGGGAAAGCGGGCTGCGCATCCTCGAAGTGGGACGGGAACTGACGCGTGACCGTGCGGTCTTCACTCAAATCAGGGAGGTCAGCGCGGCGTGGCTGCGCGGTAAGGGCAAGAAGGAACTGGATTTCATGATCGGCGAAATCGGCGATGCGAGCGATACGCAACGACGCATCTTCGTGGCGGTTGATGAAAGCGATAGGATGGTCGGTTTAATCACTTACGTCCCGGCATGGGGCGAGCGCCCCGGATACCTGCACGATCTGACCAGACGCCTGCCGGATGCGCCCGCCGGAGCGATGGAGTTGTGCAACATCTTCGCCATCGAGCGTTTCATCGGCGAGCGAATAGAGTATCTGCATTTCGGCTTCACGCCGTTCATCGTGGACTCCGTTCCGAGGGCTTTTGAAAATCGCCCGCTGGCATGGTTGATGAAAATGTTCGGGCGCTATGGCCGCGCTATTTATCCGGCACAAAGTCAGGTCAGTTACAAACTGAAGTGGAGGCCCGACGTGGTGGAGCGAGAGTTCATCGCTTGCAGACCTTTAAGACTTCGCGCGCTCATTGATTTGCTGGTGCTGACACAGTCCATCTAACAGAACGCGCCGCCGGAGCGAGCCTCACGCGTCACACGCCGGGCGATGCTTCCTCGCAAAGCTCCCCGACACACGGCGACACGTTTTACATTTGAAGCTTTTTACTCCGTGGTCAAATGTGCGCGCCTCGTTCGACCAAGACGCGCGCTCGGACATATCAAAAAGATGAGGTGTTGATGTCATGAGCAACACTGCAACGGCAGTCGAGTCTCAACCGTGGATAATCTCCCGTCATCAAGATTTGCTCTGGTTTCAGGGTTCGGTCTTAGTGGGAGTTGTGCTGCTGCTCTTTTTCTGGCTCCAGCCTCGCCTCGATACAGCCAGCTACCATCCCTTGAATCCGGTCGTGCTCGTGCTGCTCCTGTGGGGCGTGCTCTTTGACGGGACGCACGTCTGGGGAACTTATGCGCGCAGTTATCGTGTGGCGGATTCGATGTCGAAGGCCGCGCTGCCGTCGCGCTGGTCGTGGGCGATTATCGGAGTCGGGCCGCTGGTCGCCCTCATTGACTATGCGTTGTTCCCCGCCAGCCCGTCACAACTGAGCAGTGCCGGATGGCTCTTTCGCACCTTCCTGATGTTCGCCTATCTCTGGGCTTACTGGCATCTGGTACGACAGCATTACGGTTTTCTCGTGCTGTATCGCCGCAAAGCGGGCGAGCATGACCGGCGCGGCGGACGGGTTGACGCGCTCCTGCTATGGACGGGAACGCTCTATCCTTACCTGCGGTTCTCTCTCGGCGATGGCTACCTCAACAGCGGCCTGCCGCAGTTGCTGCCCGCAGGCTGGTCGCCTCCCGCGCGCCTGCTGCTCGATATCACTTTCGCCGTCATCATGCTGTCAACGATTGGCCTGATACTGTCGGGTCGAATCGAGAAACCGCGCCTCGGCCCGAAGCATCTCCTGCTCGCCGTGGTCATCGGTTTCACTTTCGCGGTGTTCAGTCTGCTCGACAACCTGCTGACGATCACTGCGACGTTGACCATCTTTCACAACCTCCAGTACCACCGCATCGTCTGGCAATACGAACAGGGACACGGGCGCGTCCCTTCGGGCAGTCTGGTTGCTTATCTGACACTGGGTCTGGCGCTGGGTCTGGTCTGGTATCTGCCGCGGGTGCTCGGTGTGGCGCTGGTACAGGCCAGCCTTGCGCGCAACGTGCTGCTGGGCCTCGGCTGGGGAGTGGCGTTTCACCATTACCTTGTGGATGCACGCATCTGGCGCGTCCGTCGCACGCGTGGACTGGCAGAGGCGATTGACGCCGGAGCGATCAAAGCTTGAGTTACTCGACACCCATCTGGTCGGAGGCGCAGCCTCAAGCCTACCCGCGACTGCCGGGCGGAACAATTCGCGCCGACGTGGCGGTCATCGGCGGAGGTCTGACGGGCTTGTCAGCCGCTTATCATCTACTCAAGAGACGACCCGGCCTGCGTCTGTTTGTGCTTGAGGCCGAACGCATCGGCGCGGGTGCTTCCGGGTGCACGACGGGGATGCTCGGCCCCGGCGTCGGTCAGAACTTCGTTTCTCTCTCCAAACGCTTCGGGCCGGAGCGGGCACACGCGCTCTATCGGGCGACCCTGCGCGCGGTCGAGTATGTGCACGCGCTGGTGAAGCGTGAGGAGATTGACTGCGAGTTGGAAATGACGGGACAACTGATGGTCGCTCGCTCGCCGGGAGGGAGGGCACGTCTGTCCGCCCTCTCCGAGTTGCTGCGTAAGTTTGCGTTGCCTCATCAACGACTCGACGACGAAGCGCTCGCCGAACGCATCCGTCTCGAACCGGCGCACTCGCGCGAGCGCATCGAGAAGGGGCCTGCCGGATTGTTTCTCCCCGTGGCAGGCATTCTGCACCCGGTTCGCTTGCTGTCGGGATTGGCCGCGCGTGTCACGGCGCTGGGGGGAATGATTTTCGAGGGCGCGCGCGTCTCGGATATCGGATTAAGCCGACCGGCCCGTCTTCAGATGAACGGCGGCGGGGAGATATTGGCCGACGAAGTGGTGGTCGCCACCGCCGGATACACGCCGGAACTCGGCATGCTGCAAGGGCGTGTGCTGCCCGTGCATTTGCAGCTTCTCGCCACGGAACCGCTCGAAGAACGACAGCGGAGTTTGGTCGGCTGGGCCGGACGCGAAGGCGTGCTCGATGCGCGTCGCTTGTTCAACTATTTTCGTTTGACTTCCGATAACCGGCTGCTCTTCGGCGGAGGAGCGCCGCGTTATCGTTGGCGTGGGCGCACGAATGAAGATAAGTCGAGCGCGGATGTTGCGCTCAAACAACTCGCCGTTGAAATGGGGAGAACCTTTCCCGCCGGGATGAATCTGCGCGTCGCGCGGGGCTGGACGGGCGTCATCGGATACGTTTTAGACGCCTTGCCGTCAATTCATTATTCACGTGGCCGGGCCTCTGTGCTTCACGCGGTCGGTTGGTGCGGTCACGGCGTCGCGTTGTCGGTCGCGTCCGGAGACTGGATCGCAGGATTGATGTGCGGCGACGAGGTGGAAGAAACGTTGCCGTGGTTTAGAGAGTCGCCCCCGCTGATTCCTTTCGAGCCGTTGCGCTGGGTCGGCTTTCATGCCGGGGTCAAGATGATGTCGTGGCTCGATCAGATCGCGTAGCAACAGCGGGGCGCGCAAGGGCAGCGCTCATCAACTCACAAGCGAGGTCAAAACAAATGTCGCAACACTCATCCCTCGGACAGCGCAGAAGAATCTTCCTCACCGGAGCATCCGGCGTCGTGGGGCAGGCATTGTTGTCTCGTCTGGATGCCGCTTCGGTCACGTGTCTGGTGCGTCAGACAAACACGTCCATTCCGGCGGCGACGACCGTCGTCGGCGATATTTCATTGCCCCGATTCGGCATGAGTTGCGAACAATTTCGCGACCTCGCGAAGGGCATTGACTGCGTCATCCATGCCGCCGCCGTCACCGATTTCAGTAAGTCCGACGAACTGGTGATTAAGACAAACGTCGGCGGCCTCGACAGCGTTTTTGAACTGGCGGCGGCAGCCGATGTGCCCCTCTACCACATCAGCACGGCCTTTGTTCGATCCGGCCAGCCCGACAACGCCTGCACGCAAGAACCGACCTACGCCTTCACGAAGCGGGAAGGGGAACGGCTCGTTCGTGAAAGCGGATTACGAAGCGTGATTATTCGTCCCTCCATCGTCATCGGCGATTCAAAGTCGGGCAGGATAGCGCGTTTTCAGGGATTCCACAGCGTCATCGGGGCAGTGCTGAACGGTTTCATGCCGATGATGCCCGCCTCGCCCGAAGCCTACATTGATTGCATTCCGCAGGATACTCTGGCCGAAGCGATTCTGGCTTTGGTGGACGACGGGCGCGACTGTGGGGAGTACTGGATTACTTCCGGGAATCGTTCGCTCACCATCGGACGCATCGCCGAAATCGTCAAAGAGTTCACGAGCCAACTCGGTTGCAGTTTCAGCCTTCCGCGCTTCGTTTCCGCAGAGATGGTTGACCGCCTGCTGCGCCCCGTCTTCATGTCCGCGCTTCATCCGGCACTGCAAAAAAGGTTCGAGCGCCTGCTTAAAATTTCCGCCTACCTCTGCATAGACGATCCCTTCACCACCTCGCTGCCGGAGTTGCAGAGATGCCTCAATCTTAGCCCGCTGCCCGACCTTGAAATGGCCTTTACGCGCGGCCTCTCCTACTGGGCCGAGGCCACCGGCTACGCTGCTCGACAGGCGACGACCTGAAGGAAACGCGATGAAACAAAATCAAGAACTACTCGAAAGCGACCCCCACGGCTCAAGCATCGGCGAGGCCGTCGCATTCAGGCAGGATGTCATCGAGCGACACCGACGGCACGTCAACAGCGGGCTGGCGCGGCTCGCCGACTTGATGGGCACGCACGTCGAAGTGCGCTCCGCCGGAAACTATGTCTTTGACGAGACGGGAGCGTGCTATCTGGACTGTGGCGGCTACGGCGTCTTTACGCTGGGCCACTGTCACCCCTCGATTATCGAGGCTGTGCGGAAGCAACTTGAGCGCCTGCCCCTGTCAACGCGCTCCCTCTTGAATTCGGAAGTCGCGGCGGCGGCGGAAGCTTTGAGCGCGGTCGCGCCCGAAGGTCTGGACTATGTGTATTTCGGAAACTCCGGGGCCGAGGCGACTGAGACGGCACTCAAGCTGGCCTGTCTCAACGGCAGGCACAAACTGATCGCCATGCACGGAGGCTATCACGGTAAAACCGTGGGCGCGTTGAGCGTCACGGGCCGCCCGGCATACCGCGAGCCTTTCGCTTCTCTCATCCCGCAGGTCGAGTTTGTGCGCTTCGGCGATGCGGACGATTTGAGCCGCGCGCTCACCGCAGGGGAAGATGAAAGCTGCGTGATACTCGAACCCGTGCAGGCAGAGGGAGGCGTCATCGTCCCGCCCGCTGGTTATCTGCGCGAGGTGGCGGCCCTGTGTCAA
Source organism: Pyrinomonadaceae bacterium (assembly GCA_049692915.1). GTDB lineage: Bacteria > Acidobacteriota > Blastocatellia > Pyrinomonadales > Pyrinomonadaceae > JAIVJG01. The sequence goes on along the minus strand of JBAVPI010000174.1, from coordinate 5,556 downwards.
CGCCACGGGGCTTTGCTCATCGTGGACGAGATACAGACGGGGCTGGCGCGGCTCGGCGCGTGGTGGGGATGTGACGAAGAGGGTGTCGTCCCCGACGTGCTGCTCGTGGGCAAAGCCTTGAGCGGTGGGATTGTTCCGGTCAGCGCCGTGGTCACGACCGCAGCGATTTATGAGAGGCTGAACAAAGACCCGATGCTGCACACCTCGACCTTCTCCGGTAATCCGCTGGCCGCCGCCGCCGCGCACGCCGCGATTAACGTCATCAAAAATGAGAACGTCGTGGCGCTGTCGCGTCGCCTCGGTGAGATTCTGCTCACCTTGACCGCAAAGCTGTGCGCCGAATACGGCACACGCTTGATACGTGAGGTGCGCGGGAAAGGTCTGTTGATAGGCATCGAGTTTGAAGCCGATTTTCTCGCGGGCGATTTCATGCTCGAACTGATGAAGAGAAAGGTGATGGTCTCTTATTCGCTGAACGCGCATCGCGTCGTCAGGTTGACGCCGCCCGCCTTCCTCTCCGACTCCGATGTGGCGTGGCTGTCGGCTGCGATTCAAGACAGCCTGATTGCTCTCGGCGAGCGCTATCGTAACTTTCTTGAACAGGAGGAAGGCTGAGATGCGTCATTTGGAAGTAGTCGTGCGAGTGCCCGACCGCAGCACCGTGGAAATTTACGAGACCCTCTGCGACTTCGAGCGTTACCCCCTCTACAGCAAGGAAGTACGAAGCGTGAGCATTGACTCGTCGAGTGAAGGGCAGATGCTCTCGACGTGGGAAACAAACTTTCGCGGAGGCATTTTGCGTTGGAAAGAGATAGACCGTTTTAACCACGTCGCACGCACCATTGACTTCGAGCAGGTCGAGGGCGACATCGAACATTTCACGGGGCAGTGGGCCGTCGTCGAGCAAGCGGAAGGCGTGCTCGTCCGCTTCCGTGCCAGCTTCGACATGGGCATTCCCGCTTTGAGCAACATCATTGACCCTATCGCCGAACAAGCGTTGCGTGAGAATATCATCTCCATCATCAGCGGTCTCTTCGGCATCAACGTCGAAGTTCCGGCGAATCCTACCGGGGAACGCGAACTGCTCTAATCCCAATGCCCGACGATTCCGGCGGGCAAAAATTATCACTCAAAGGAACACGCTTGAACCTTATCAATAAGGAACGGGACACGCTCGACAAGCTGATCCCAACACTCGACGCATCCCTCTCCGCGCTCCCTCTGGACGTGATGGAGAAGCCGGGAAATCCGGCCATCGCCGTCTTCCGCGAAGCCGGTGCGTGCGGCCTTCTCGTTCCGCGCGAATATGGAGGGTTGGGTGCTACTCCGCTGCAAGCTCTGCAAGTGCAATGTGCGATTGGAAGCCGCGCGCCGTCGCTCGCCGTCGCAACTACGATGCATCATTTTTCCGTCGCCACCGTGGTCGAGATGGTCGGACGGAAGGTCGGCTCCGGCTTTGAATGGATGATGCTTGAGGCCATCGCGCGGCAAAATCTCTACGTCGCTTCCGGGTTCGCAGAGGGACAGAGCGGGGCGAGCATCCTTGCTTCGAGCATGCAGGTCGAAAAGACTCAGGGCGGCATCCTCATCAGCGGTAAAAAGAGACCTTGCAGCCTGTCGCAGTCTATGAACCTGTTGACGGCGAGTCTGGTGATCCCCGGCGAGTCGGGTGAAGAGCCGCGGTTGGCGGTCGCCATCATTCCGTCGGAGACACCGGGCATCGAGCGCCGCCCGTTCTGGAATAACGCGATACTGGCGGGCGCGGAGAGCGACGAACTGCTGCTCGACAAAGTCAACGTCCCTGCCGAACTCGTCTCTTATTTCGGTGTGCGGGGCCAGTTCGACGCCATTCAGAACAGAGGCTTCGTCTGGTTTGAAATGCTCATCGCGGCCTCTTACCTCGGCATCGCCGCGGCGCTCGTCGAGCGCGCGATTATGGCGCGCAAAGGCGGCGAATCCGAGCGTGCGCTTCTGGCGATTGAAATTCGGGGCGCACTGTCGGCGCTTGAAGGTGTGGCTTGCGCGATGGTCGGCGAGAACAGGGTTGAGGATGAACTGGCGCATGCCCTGCTCGTGCGCTATGCGGTTCAGCGCGCTATCGAACGCGCCACCACGCTCGCCGTCGAACTTCTGGGGGGCATGGCTTACATCAGTTCGTCAGATGTTTCTTATCTCTATGCCGCCGCGCGTTGTCTCGCCTTTCACCCGCCTTCAAGACCCGGCGCGGCCAAAGCGATCAACAAATATCTGGCGGGCGAACCCTTCATCATCGAATAACGATGCGGGCGTACCGCCGCGAGCAGATGCTCTGCGTGCTCGCGGCCTGCGCCCTCGTGCGCGCACATTCAACCGGTGCGGCTGACGGAGGGAATCGGCTTCGCCAAATCGTCAGCAACCTCTGCGGCCAGATCGCCACGGTGATCGGTGATCATCGTCGGTTTGAAATAGTCGCGGTACTTCGACGGCATGGAAATGAACGGTTCGTAGAGAGGGCCGACCGGCTCCGTCGTCGTCACGTAAGTTCGCGGCGTCTCCTTCAGCTTCGCTCTCTTGAAGATGCCTGTGTGATTGTGGACGACCGCGGGGAGACAGATAAAGCCTGCGTTGCCGACGGCGATTGCCAGCCGCAACGGATCGAGCTTGCGATAGTAGAGGCGAGAAAATTTGAGCACATGACGGGCCACGCGCGCCTTGTAGCCTTTGAGCGTCGGCATCTCTTTTAAGAATTGCACGACATCCTCAACCGGGTCGCGCGGCACGAGCGTGAGCGTGTCGCCGTCCATGTCGCGCAACTTGGCGTCGGGCAGGATACGTCGCTCAGACAGGCATTCGTAGAAATAAGGTGTGCGCAGCATCGGGATGGTCAGGTTCATGAACACTGGGAGCGTGATTTCCGGCGTCCCGGTGATGAACTCGATCTCGTTGCGGATGTCCGCGAGGTTGCGCGTGCTGACATCGAAAATGACTCCATAGTTGAGGATGATTCCGGCGTTCAAACAATCACGGATCATCTCGACCTGCGGGATGCGCAGGTTCTGCATCTTGTTGAAGCCGCGCAGCACGTTTACGTCGAAAGATTCAACGCCCGTGAAGAGACTGGCACAGCCGGACTCTCTGGCGAGTCGCAGATTTTCGGGTCGCGCGAAGAAGTCGTTGGTGACGAGCGCCGCCCAGCCGCGAAACGCACCCTTCTTCCAGTATTCCTTCAAGAGTTCAAGCTTGGCGGCGAAGAAGGCTCGATTGTTTCCGTAAAAATTATTGTCGGCGAAGACGATGCCGACCTTTTTACCGACGGCATCGAGTTGCCTGCGAAGGTAGTCAAGATCGTAGGTCTGGTAGGAGTTGTGCTCGGCGGTCAGCGAGCAGAAAGAGCATTTAAAATTACAGTTGCGGCTCGATTCGACGTAGCCGAGAAACCCCGTCCAGTTGACGAGATCGAAGCGCGGTTCCATTCGTTCGGAAACGTATCGCGCGCCGAAAACTTCTCGTACCACCTCCTGCAATTCTTCGATGTCGCCCGCGCAGCAGTAGTCAAAAAAACGCCTGCTCAAGTTCGGGAGGGCGCGAACTCCCGGCCCTCCTGCCACGACAACACAGCCGGGGCTTTTCGCGCGCGTGTAGGCAGAGATGTGGCGCATCCGGTCGTAGGCGGAGTTCATGCCTGTCAAAACCAGCATGTCAGGCCAGCCGAACAATTCTTCGTCAAGCAGAGGGCCTGCCGAGAGTTCGTTGTAAAGGCGGATGTCGCACAGTTCGCCATTGAAAGCTCCGGCCAGATAAGCCGGGCCGACGGCCTGCGGGACGAAGTTGGGCCTCCCCTTCAGGCGACGTGTTTCGTCAAGGAAGCAGTTGACGATGAGAACTCGTTTTCGCTCGCGTCCGGCTTTCATCATAATCACCTCCGAAAGAGTTGAAACCCTTCTGCTCGCTCATCTTTTTAAGAGTTGTCCGAACTTTAGCAATGGGCCATGGATGACGTAGAGGCTGGCGAGAATCAAGACCACCCAGCGCGAGTTGAACCAGACTCCCGTCGCTATCATGAGGACTATCAAGGGGAAGACCAGACGGTTCAGCACGCTCAAAGATTTATTGCCGCGCGGTCGAATCTTGAGCTTTGAATAAGAGAAGGTGCTCACCATCAGCAGTGATAAAAGCAAGATCACAGCTATCACCAACAGAGCGTAGAACCTCGCATCCTCTGCGCTGAGAGCGCCTGTCGCGAGACGGCCTCCGATGGGTGAGGAAGAGAAGTGCACCATCGCCGCGAGCATCCCCGCCGCCGCCGGAATCGGCAGCCCTACAAAATAAAAGTCCTCCTGATTCGACAAAGCTTCATCGCTACGTTTGTAGTGGGCGTGGAGATTCGACCGCGCCAGCCGTAAAGCTCCGCAGGCTACAAATAGAAAGGTGACGCCAAAAGCCGGAATCTCCATCGTCGGCATCGAACCGATGCTCCACGCGTAGGCGAGCACTGCCGACGCGCTCCCGAAAGTCAGCGCATCGGCAATACTGTCAAGCTCGATTCCGAACAGAGTGGTCGCGCCGAGCATCCGGGCCACCCGCCCGTCGAGATTGTCCAGAATTATCGCGAGTCCGATTGCCTGTGAGGCATGATTGAAAAAGAGTGCCGCGTGCTCAGGGTTCGAGACATCCTGAAAGCCTTTGAGCGAGACAATGATGACGTACCACCCACAGAGGATGCTGCCGAGTGTAAGAGCGCTTGGAATGAGGTACTTCATAGGGTCATGACCCAAAAGTAATGCTGCCTTGATGAAAGCGCCGCTTGACCCGGTGCGGATGTCGAGCTTATCGAAGAGAGCGCCGTTTCAAGGCTGCCGAAGCGACCGGATATGTAGTTGATAGACAGCACACCATAAGAGGCTGCATAGGGAAAAGGGAAGTCGCCCGTGTATAGATAAAGCAAGTCCGGCGTAGGTCAGGCAAGCGAGGTAAACATCAGTGATGTGAGCGCACGGGACGGTCTTTAATGCAGGCTCATTGTGCTCTTGCCTCTAAACGCTGTCAATAGTTATACGCAGCGGTTTTTGGAAAGACGGATGATGCCCGCGCCGTCTCAACGCGCCTTTGTAAAGACCAATGAACACGCCCCTCAAAAGAATTTCTGATTGATTCATTACGTCCAATCATTGGTAGTAAACCAGACAACCCTCAATCCGGACTCGCCGATCCACTCGTACATCAACCTGAGTCACAAAATCCCGACAATCTTTCAGGTTGTCTCCGACGTTACGGAAACACAGACCGCTGTCACATTGTATGTGTTACAGAAATCATAATCGTGCGAACGTATCGCGGTGCTGACCGTGCGCGCCTCGCCTGTCACGCCATTCACCTTTGTGCAACAGACACCCTGTGCCGCTTCCGGTGCAATCGTTCTGTCCGTTCGGAGAAAAGATCATGGGCAAATTTACAGCCCTCATCATCGCGACGATACTTCTGACCACGCAGGCGGCGACGGCGCAGTCGCCGTTCAGTGGTTCGCTCGTCGGCGGGCTTGACGCGCCCGTCGCGCCGGTACGACAGGCGGGAGGCGGG
>JBAVPI010000173.1:0-9643 GCA_049692915.1 Pyrinomonadaceae bacterium | reverse complement strand
TCTTCCACGTCCGCGCGCGTTTGCGCCAGAAGCGTCTGCGCTTGCGCCTCGTTGCCCGTCGCGCGACCGATTTCGTCAATCGCCGTGTAGGCGTCTTCAAGCGTCAGGCTGGGGACGCTGAGCGTGCGGATGCCCATCGCTTCGAGTTTGTCTTTGACGAACCCCGCCTGCGCGTCGGGGAAGATGACGAGTTCGGGCCGGAGCGCGGCGATCTGTTCGAGGTTCGGATTACCCCACCCGCCGACGCGCGGCAAGCCCATCGCCTCCGGCGGGTAATCGCTGTGCTCAGAGACGGCGACGACGCGGTCGAACGCGCCGATGCCGTAGAGAATCTCCGTCACGTTCGGCGAGAGCGAGATGATGCGCGCGGGTCGCGCGGTCGCCTGCGCGTCCCGTTTCTGCGGGGTCGGCACGGATGCTTCGCGGCGACACGATAAGCCGCAGAGCGCCATGCATAGCAGCAGCAGGGCGAAGAGGCGGACGGTTTTGTGCGCCGGGACAACGCCCGTGCCGCCGGTCTTATTTAACGCGCTTCTCAACTTCGTGTCCCTCACCTTCTTCGTCGTCCGCGACGGCAACGACGGCCGCCCCGTAAGGACAATGGCGGCAACTGTTTTCGCAGCAGTAGCCGCGCCGCAAGTGGTAGCGGGCCGTGAAGACGAAGGCCGCCCCTTCCATGTAAAAATCCTCGCCCTCGATTAAGGTGGACTGTTCGCTCGACATTTTCTCTCCGCTTAAAAGCTGAACGACGTTCCCGCCCTGCCGTGTATGCCGGGCGTGCGGAAGCCGTTCTCGAAGTACTGCCGGTCGAACAGATTTTCAATTTTGCCGAAGAAGCGCAAGGCGCGCGAATCCCTGAGCGGCAAGGTGTAGCTCGCCGTCACGTCCGCTTTTAACAATCCGTCGAAGCGATAGGCGCGCGTGCGAAAGCTGTTGTTGTCGAAGATGGGCGCGAGATAATCGCTCGAAGCGACGAGGTCGAAGTTGACGAAGACGCGCGCGCCGATGCGCTCGGTCGCGACGAACGTGAATTGATGGTCGGGGATGGCGAAGGCGCGGATGATGTTCTCGACGATGGGCCGCCGCACGTCGCTGTTCGTGTAGGTGTAAGAGGCGAACAGGTCGAGCGTGCGCGTCGGCGCGAGAGTGGCGCTCAGTTCAAGCCCGCGCGCGAGGCCGCCGCCCGTGTTGAGATAGCCGCCGAAGACACGCCCGAACGGATCGTTCGGCGTATCGCCGAAATCTACGACCTCTTGCAGGCGCGTGTAGAAGTAGGTCGCGGAGAGACGCACGCGACGGTCGCCGAAGGTCTGGTCAACACCGGCGTCGAAGGCGAGCGAGCGTTCGGGGGCGAGGCGCGGGTCGCCGAGCGGGCCGAAGCCGCCGCTGAAGCTGCTGAAGAACGTGCCGAAGCGCTCGAAGAGCGAAGGCTTGCGATAGCCGTTGCCGACATGCCCGCGCAGCTTCGTCCCCGTCGAACGGAAGAGATACGCGACCGAGCCGTCGCCCGTAAAGGCACGCGGCGGCGAGACGAATGCGATGTCGCGGAACGGTGCGTTGGCGGACGGCGTGAAGCGCGGCGCGTCGAGTTTGAAAGTCTGCGCGCGGAACGCCGCGGAGAGTTGAAGGCGGTCGCTGAAGAAGCGCAGTTGATCCTGCACGAAGAAGGCGTGGCTGCGCTCTCTCACGTCCACGCCGGAGTTGTCGGAGAGAGTCGGCCCGGTCGAACGGTTGACGAAACTCTCGTCCTCAAACTCGTAGCCTGCGGTGACGGAGTTGGCGCGGCCGAGTCGAAAGTCCGTGCGCGCGTTGACGGTGTGGACGCGCCCTTCGTAATTATTGCGCGTCGGGGCGAACGGGTCGAAGAAGATAAAATCGTTTGACGAGCCGGGGATGGCCGGGCCTTCGCGAAACGAGCCGCGCGTCAACAGGCCGTGATACGTGACGGCGTAGCCGAAGTTTTCCGTGGGCCGCCCGGCGAAAGTGAACGCGCCGGAAAAGAAGCGCGTCGCGCGCGAGTTGTCGGCATCGTTCGGGCCGGGGATGAAGGTCGTGTCGCCCACGTTCAGCGCGCTGACGGACGTGCCGCTTTCAAAACGACGCTGTTCAGAACGCGCGAGCGGACGCGCCTCGATGATGCCGGTCGCGGGCACTGCGCCGAAGACCTGCGGATTCTCGTTGAGTTGCAGGAACGAATCCGAAGCATAGAGACGCGCCGAGAGCGTGACGGTCGGCGTCAGACGCAGGAGCGCGCGTCCCTGCACGCTCGTGTTGCGCGTTGCGTCGTCCGAGTCAACTCCGCGCGAGACGTTGAGGTGCGAGAGCGCCGCGCTGTAAACGAAGCGGTCGGACGCTCCGACCCCGCCCGAAACCTGCGCACGTCCGCGCGCGAAACCGAGTCCGCCGCCCTCTGCGAGCAGGCTGCCGTGGAACGGGCCGCCGCCTTCGTCCGTTACGATGTTGACGACACCGCCGATGGCGTTCGTGCCGTAGAGCGAAGAGCCGGAGCCGCGCAAGACTTCGACGCGACTCGCATCCGTCACGACGAGATCGCTCAGGAAGCCGGAGGCATCGCCCTGCGGCGAGGTCGGGTCGCGAAAGCGCACGCCGTCGAACAGGACAGCCGTGTCCTGATTGCGCAGGCCGCGCGTCTTGATGGTGGTGAACGCGCCGGGGCCGCCGAGTTGCTGCACGCGCAGGCCCGGCACGGTGCGCAACGCATCCGTAATCGAAAACTCGTCGCGCTCCTCGATCTCTTTGCGACCGACGACCGAGACGGCCTTCGAGACTTCATCTACCGTCTGCGGCGAGTCGGAGGCGGTGATGATGACCTCCTCCGTCACGCCCGCCACTTCGAGCGTGATGTCGAGCGGAGCGGCGGCAGCGCCTTTCTCAACATTCACTTCATGCGCCACGGCGCGAGCGAAACCCTCCGACTCCGCTTCGACCAGATACGCGCCCGCCGCGAGTCGCTCGAAGCGGTACGCGCCCGTGGAATCGGTCGTCGTCGAAAGACGCAGTTGCGTGCGCGCGCGCGCGTAGAGCGTGACGGTCGCTCCGGGGACGCCTGCGCCCTGCGCATCCATGACGCGGCCCGTAATCGAGCCGCCCGCCTGCCGCGCAAAAGATGACGCGGCGCACGCGAGCAGCAGTACGCAACCCAAAATAATTTGTCGAATAAAATTTTCTCTTCTCATGATTTCAAACTCCATCAATCGAGGGCCGGGCGGCGCAACTCTCATACGGTCGAGAAGAGACGAGCGGAAGGCTACAAAAAAGAATCCGGCCTGTCGAAAACAGAAACGCCCTCGGTCTTCACGTGCGGAAGACCGAGGGCGTGCCGGATAAACATTCGTCGAATGACGGGCGGCCCGCGCGGATGGAAAAACTTTTCGCGCACGACGCCTTCAAACAACCAGTGCCCGACGCCACTCGCTCTTTCCCGGAGCATAAGCGGTCGCCACCGTCAACAAAATCGTGAATCGTGAATCGTCAATAGACAAAGCAGTTCATCTATTAACGATTGACGATTGACCATTCACGTTCTTAATGCAGGCAAGGTTTCCTGACTTCCGGCTCTGACGCGCGGCCCGCGGCCTTCCCCACCACGTCGGGTGAGTGACCATCAAGTTCGATGCGGGCGACACAATCGCCGGTACACAGTGGCGGGAACCGTGCGGGCTTTACACCCGACTTCCCTTGTCTCTCGTCCGCTTAAGGGACGAGAACACCTGCGACGGTCAACCTTTGACGTGCGCCTGCGACGGCGCGCGACAAGTGTTGAATTAGCGATACAAAATAGACTGACAAAGAACAAACGCCTGTTTCCGAAGTGCTCCGGCGTCGCGGCGGCTAAAGCTTTTTTCTTTCCGATGCGACCGGCGTTGCTGGCCGAGACAACCTAACACCGCACATCGGAAGCGTCAAGGCGTCGCCCTTCCGTCGCAGCCGTGTGCGATCAGTGAGCGTCCGTGGGACGCTGCCAGAAGGTGCTGTCCGCGTACTCGACCCGGACGAGGATGACTTGTCCGGCGAGCGAGTCGCGCTCTTTCTTCGCGTCCAGACTGTAGGCGCTGACAGTTCTTGTCGGTGGTGTCGGGATGGTGAAGGCGAGTTCCTTGCTTTTGCCCGCGCCGATTTTTCCGTCGCTCGTGAATTGATGACGGCCAAGCTCCTCGCGCGTCGCGGCATCGTAGAAGACATAGTCCCAGTCAATTGACTTGATCTCTTTCGCGCCGTCGTTCCTGACCGAGGCTTTATACATGAAGACGTAGCGCGGCGGGCCTTTGCCCCGACGAACGGTGGCGAAGATGGCGGCGTCCGCTTTCGCGTCGCGCTTGAGACGCTCGACTTCCGACGAGTTGCCGCCGCGCTTGGCGTCCTCGATACGCTTCTCGTCGCGCGTCCGCACGCGCATCTCGTCAACGCTCTCGACCGCGCCGCCGAACGGGTCGCGCTCCCAGTTGATGCGCTCCTTGCTCCAGTTGAATTTGATGAGCGTGACACCGCCCGACGGGTTTTGCGGCTGCGGCACGGGCGTCTGCGCTGGAAGGATGGAGACCGCACAGGCCGCCAGCAGAAATAGTGCGCCGAGAGCTTTCATCGCCGAGTCCTCCCGCGAAGTTTTTGGATCAAGTTGCCGTCGAGTATCACACGACCGCGTGGATTGAATAAAGAGGGCCGGGAAGATTTCTCTACCCGGCCCGATCAAATTATTCGCGGAGTTTGACGCCGACCCTGATAGCGACGGACGCGCACCGCGAAGGTCTTTTAGAAGACGTAGCGCGCGCCGACGATGACCCGCCGGTTACCGCCGTTCGTCCCCCACTGGTTGAGGAAGCCGCTGTTCGTCACGGTCGAGTTCGGCGTGCCGAAGTCTCTCGTGTTGGTCGCGTCGAAGAAGTCCGCGCGAAACTGCAACTTCATGGTTTCGTTAAGGCGCACGTTCTTCAACAGACCGAAGTCGAGATTGTTGATGCCGTCGGCGCGCAGCAGATTACGACCCGCGTTGCCGACACGCTGACCGGGGCGGAGCGTCTGGAAAAGCAAATTGCCGTTCACGCCGGGCGTGCCTCTCTGCCGGTATAGCTCTTCGACCGACATCTGCGAAACGTCGAGGCCGGTGATGACGTTGGCGCGCGTGGCGACGCCAATCGCACCGCTGATGCCTGCGATGGTGCTCGTCGGGTCGGAGCCGTTCAGGACGGTGAACGGAGCGCCGCTCTGGAAAGAGAGGAACGCGTTCATCTGCCAGCCACCGAGTAAGTGCCCGACGACGCCGCGCTGATCGCGGTAGAAGGGCAATTCGTAGACGGCGTTGCCGGCGAGCCGGAGCGGGCGGTCGTAGGAAGAGCGCCCGCGCTCGGAACGGCGGTCGTAGGGGTCTTGCGCGACCGCGATCTCCGAGGCCGAGTTGTTGAAAATCTCGGACGAGCTATCAATGAAGGAACTCCAAGTGAAGTGCACGCCCGCGCTGAAGCCGCGCGTCAGGCGCTTCTCAAGGCTCGTCTGCATCGAGTGATAGATGGACGAGCCGGAGTTGGCGCGCAGGCGCACCGTCGCCTTCGTCGGGTCTTGCCGCACGACCGGATTGGCCGCGCTCGCCGGCACGGTTCTGAAGAGGACGGGATTGCCGTCAATGCTCTCGAACAGTCCCGACCCCTTCGAGCCGACGTAGCCGACCCTCAGGACGAGATCGCGCGAGAGTTCGCGTTGGACTTCGAGGCTCAGCGAATCGTAGTCGGGCGCGTGGAAGTCCGGCGTGACGATGGTGCGCGTCAAAAGCGCGGGGTTGAGCGGCTGATTCTGGAAGGTCGTGTAAGCGTTGGCGAGGTTCGAGACGTTGACGGCCTGCACGAACGGGAACGAACTCCAGATGTTGAGCGCGATGTTCGTGAAGGCGTAATCGTTCGTGCGCGTGTAGCCGCCGCGCAGGACGAGTTTGTCGCCGCCGGTCAGGAAACCGAGCGGGCCGCCCGTGCGCGTGCGCGGGTTCCAGTTGAAGCCGATGCGCGGCTGGAAATTGTTGTTGTCGCGACCCGGAATCGGCCCGACGACGAAGCGCGCGTCGCCGCCGAAGGTCGCCACGACCGGCGCGTTGAAGTCAACGAGGTCGGCAATCGGCTGGCCCGGATTCTCGTAGCGCAGCCCGTAGGTCAGGGTGAAGTTGGGACGAATCTTCCACTCGTCCTGCGCATAGAAAAAGAAGTCGTGCCAGTCGAGATGCAGGACTTTGGCCGTGCCGGGCAGGTCTTTGTTGATCTGCGCCGTATCGGCGATGTCGCTGACGAAGTTGGCGAGGTCTTTATAGACGAGGTGGCCGCGCGTCGTCGGCTTGAAGAGTTGGTGCAACTGATTGCGGCGGATGTCGCCGCCGAACTTGAAGGCGTGGTTGCCCATCGAGTAAGAGAGATTGTCCTGAAGCTGATAGGTGTTGCGGATGGAGTTCTGCGGCAGGTTCGCGGCCAGACCGATAGCCGTGCGGCTCGACCCTGCGTTTAAGCCGGTCAGTCCGAGCGCCGTAATCTGGATTGACGGAATCGCCTCGGCCCGCAGGTTGGAGGCGACCGACGCGCTCCCTGCGCGCAGGAAACCGGCGCGCGCTTCGTTGACCATCTGCGGGCTGAGCACGCTGTTGAGAGAGAGATTGATGCCCTGATTACGCGAGACGTTCGACGACTCGTAGCCGGGCGGCGTGGACTGTCCCGAACCGGAGAGGTTCTGATCCTGATAGATGTAACGCCCGTTGAGAATGTGGTTCTCGGAGAGACGGTGGTCAATGCGTATGGAGGTCTGCCAGTCGTCGAGTTTGACGGCGCTCGTGCCGGTCAAAGAGCCGAGCGGCACTTGAAAAGTCTGGCCGCCCGCGGTGAAGGAGGCGAACTGTCCGGGAAGCGGCGTCAGCGCAGCGGGCAGGAAGTTCAAAAGCGCCTGCACCTGCGGGCGATTGCCGACCGCCGATTGCAGTATCTGCCGCCCGGCCTCGGTCGGGACGCCCTGCACCTGCACGCCCGAACCCAACTGCCGATCCCACCAACGCTGAACCGAGAAGAAGAAGAACGTTCGATCCCTACCGCTGATGTATGAGCGTCCGCCCTCGCCGAAGCGCGGGAGATGAAGCGGGCCGCCGATGGTCGCGCCCGCTTGATTCTCGATGCGGAACGGTGCGTGTGTCTTCGACTGGACGGTTGCGTTCGGGTTGCAGAAGCCGCTCTGCTTGTCGAGATTGTTGCAGGCGTTCAGCGCGTTGTCGTTGTGAAACCAGAAGCCCGAACCGTGATAACTGTTCGTGCCGCTCTTCGTAATGGCGTTGAAGACGGAACTGCTGTTGCGCCCGTACTCGGCTGAGAACTGGTTGGTGACGAGGCGCACTTCCTGTATGACATCCGGGTTATTCAGGAGCACGACCGCGCCGCCGACGCCGAAATCGTTGTTGTCCTGCCCGTCAACGAGGAAGTTATTCGAGCGCAGACGCCCGCCGTTGGCGGAATAGTTGATGCCGTTCGTGAACGTTGACTGGTTCGACTGCAACTGGCTGACGCCCGCCGCCGAAAGCGCGACGTTATAGACGTTGCGATTGGTTGCGAGCGGCAGTTCCGAGAGTCGCTTGTCGTCAAAGCGCGTGCCGACCTCGGCGGTGGACGTGTTCAGGAGCGCGGCGTTCTCCGTCACCGTCACGATCTCTTCGATGCGGCCCGCTTTCAGCGCCACGTCCACGACCGCCGGCTGGTTGAGCGCGAGTGTGATGCCGGTCTGGACATACTTCGAGAAGCCGGATGCTTCGACCGATACTTCGTATGAGCCGACGGGGAGATTGACGACACGGTAGCGCCCTTCGCTGTCGGTCTGCGCGGTGCGGGCGTCGTTCGTCTGAACGTTGCGCACGGTGACGTTCGCGTTGGGGATGGACGCGCCTTTTTCATCGTTCACCTGACCGGAGACGGAACCGGTCGTTTGCGCCGCCACGGTCAGCGACGCGCACAGCACCAGCGCAAAGAGCGCCAGCGCGGATGTGATTCTTCTTGGCATTTCTTTCTCCTTCGAGGTAGCAGGTTGGGGAACTCGCGCCCGTTCAGAGCGGGCGTTTCTGAATTGCCGAATGAGACCGTCGGAAAGAAAAATCAGGTATCAGCGAGGTGAGATTTATCGTGCTTACTGTTTCGACTGACGCGGGCGGCGTGTGCCGTTATAATTTTGGAAATGAATAAAAACGGCTCAATCAATTCAACATCGGCGAAAGCGGCCCGCTTAGGTAGCGTGAATCTGAAATGCAAGCATTATGCCCGCACGCCGCCAAAAGTTAACTCAAGCTATTTTTCAAGATAGCACAAGGCGGCGAAACGGATTTCCATTATTTCGGATAGCCACTTCATTTTTTCATGGCTTTGCACAACGACATGCGCGACGAAAGCGAGAGCATCTTACCATTTGATTCGATTCAAAAGGGAGGCCGGGAAATGACGCGCAACGCCACGCGCCACAGGTTCAAGCCTCCCGTCTATGACCGGCTCGCCTCTCATTACGACCGTGCGTTGAGGCCGTTCGAGCGTTGGGGACTCGCGCGCCTGCGTGCGGCGGCGCTCGCCGAGTTGCCGACGGACTCGCGCATCCTCGAAGTCGGCGCGGGCACGGGCCTCAACTTCGCACACTACCCTGCGAACTCGCGCGGAGCAGCGAGCGAGTTGAGCGGAGAGATGATCGAAGTCGCGCGCGGCAGGCACGAGCGACCTTCGGGCGTTCGACTCTGCCGCGCACGCGCCGAGCGTCTGCCCTTCGCGGATGATTCGTTCGATGCCGCGTGCGCCACGCTCGTCTTCTGCTCGGTCGCGTCGCCGCGGGAAGCTTTCGCCGAACTGCGACGCACGGTGCGCACGGGCGGCATCGTCGTCCTGCTTGAACACGTGCGGCCCGGTGGTCTTCTCGGTTATCTTTTCGACGCGCTCAATGTATTGACGGTCGCACTCTTTGAAGATCATTTCAATCGCCGGACGAGCGACGAGGCGAAGCGCGCAAAATTAAGCGTCGTGCGCGTCGAGCGTCATCTCTTAGGCATCGTGCAAATCATCGTTTGCCGTGTGGAGTAGTAAAGCCGGATGTCTTCTCGAAACAAAGATTCTCGCGCCGCCCCGACGGGCCGGTCGCAGTTGGAGATTGGTTGTCAGGGTTGGAACTACGACGACTGGGTGACGCCTGCGGGCGCGGGCGGCACGGTGTTCTACCCGCGCGGCACGCGGGCCGCCGACATGCTCGGCGCATACGCGCGTCTCTTCGAGACCATCGAGGTTGATTCGACCTTCTACGCCGTCCCGTCCGCCGCGACGATTGAGAACTGGAAGACGCGGACGCCCGACGATTTCACGTTCTCGCTCAAACTGCCGCAGGCCATCACGCACGAGCACGCGTTGAGGGGCGAGGCGGCGGCGCGCGTGCTCTCGGAATTTTGCGAGCGCGTGCGCGGACTCGGCGACAAACTCGCCGCCGTTCTCATCCAATTTCCCCCGCAGTTCGCGCCCACGCTTGAGAACGTCGGGCGCTTGCGTGAGTTCCTGCCGCTGCTGCCGCGCGAGATGCGCTTCGCCGTGGAGTTCCGTGACGCCGGATGGTTCGACGAAGCGACGGCGGAACTTTTCGCGCGCCGCACGAA
>JBAVPI010000172.1:0-10586 GCA_049692915.1 Pyrinomonadaceae bacterium | reverse complement strand
GGCGAGTACGCGGCGACGATTGAGGGACGCGGAATCGAAGAGATGAGAGCAGCCGGTGCGCGCGTTCCCCGCCTTGACCTTGAGCGCGAGCGCGCCGTGCAGGCGACGGCCCTGCGCGCCGCCGAAGCGGGCTTGCTGCAATCGGCGCACGACTGTTCCGACGGCGGACTCGCCGTGGCGCTCGCCGAAAGTTGTTTCTCGTCTCTTAATCGCGCATCAATCGGCGTCAATCTCGCGCTCAAGTCCGACGCGCTCCCCGTCGTCGAACACCTTTTCGGCGAGACGCCCTCGCGCATCGTCATCAGCTTCGACGAGTCGGCGGGCGAACGCATCCGCGAGATCGCGTCGGAGGCAAACTGCCCGCTGACGCCGCTCGGAGTTGTCGGCGGCACGCGCCTGCGCATCAGCGTCGGCGACGACGAGTGCATCTCGACGGAAACAGTCGAACTCGAAACAGCATGGCGCTCATCGCTCGGCGCGAAACTACAGCGCGAAGTGCTCGCGGCGGCGGCGGAGTAAATCGAGCGGCGGCGAAGTTAGTCGTGCGATGGCGAAGTGAGTCGTGCGGCGGCATTGGAGCGGGTCAGGGACGCCTCTCCGATTTTGAGTAGGCTGCTCTTCAATTTTCAGTGAAGGTGCTATGAACGAACGATACGCGTATCTCGTCTGCCAGATGCAGAACAGCCGCATTATGTTCGTCAACGGCGCGTGGCAGGGGACGATTCCGCTAGCAAACACGAATGAGGCGATGGACTCGTGCCCGATGGTCTGGGATTACCTGCGCGGGGCGGGCGACGACGGATGGGAGTTGGTCGGCACCGTGCCGCTGACGACAACCGCGACTGAAAATTTCACGCACGTGACGAGCAATCTATTCCTGCGCAAATCGCTCTAACGCGCGCCTTATTCCTGCGCAAATCGCTTTAACGCGCGCCGCCCTCGTCGCTCTAACGCGCGCTGCCTTCGCAGAGACTCTGCGCGATGATGTCGCCCGCGACCGCGTGGCCGAGTTCGTTCCAGTGGCCGTTGCCAATCTCTTTATCAAACCCGTGGAGAAAAACCCTGTGCTCTTCGGCGTAACGTTGGAGTGCGGGAGCGAGGTTGAGCACCGTGAAGTTCTCGCGCTCGCCGAGAGCCTTAATGCGCCGGTCTGGATAAAAGATGTCGGTCGCGCCGACGCGACGCAAAAACTCTTCACGCGCAGAGGCGTCGGGCTGCACCTGTACGCCGTTGCTCAAAGTCACCACCAGAAACTTCGCGCCGTGACTTCTCACCTCGTCGCGCATCAGCACGAGCAGTTTTTCCGTCACCTTCCACGCGTCCGTCCACGTCGAGTCGTCCGGCTCGCGGTAGATGAGATTGTCTATGCCGAGTTCGTCGGCGAGCGCTGCCGCCGCCTGTTTCTGCGCGGGCGCGGGAGATTCCTTCCGATTGTCCGGCGCATCGCTCGCCCCGCGTGAGCGCCAAGACTTGATGGCGTTTCTGATCGCGCCCTGTCCTTCGTGGATGGCTTGAATGACGCGCAGGTGATTTCTGATCCACATTCCTGCGCGGTAGGGCGTGGAGTCGCGCAGGCGAAAAGCTCTGGTGTCGCGGAACGAATTGTCTAAGACGAGTTCGCCGTCGCCGGAGGGGACGAAGTAGGGTATCTCGTCCGTCCGTTTGAGAGAGCGCGAATTGTCCGTCACGTCGTTGTTCGTCGTGAAGGCGAGCAGCACAATATCGGGCGCGTAGGCTCGGACGCGCTCGCGCAGCGTAATCAATTCCTGCGTCGTGCCGTAGCCGGAGACGCCGAAGTTGATGACCTCGATCTTTTTCCCTCCGAAGGCCGCGCAGTTCTGAAGCTTACTCTCTAAAATCGTCGGGAAGGCTTTCTCCTGCGCGACCTGCAACGCCTCGGCGTATGAATCGCCGACGACGGCGATGCGCAAAGTGGCGGCGGGTTTCTCAAGCGCGTGCTCGCGGTCGCGCAGGCCGTCGGAGTTGATGCGGACGTAAGACCGGCCCTCTTTCCGATACCACCCTTCCGCGCCGGGCCGCAGGGCGTATCCGCGCGCGGCGTCGGGCGTGTAGAAGATGGGATACGTGTAGCCCGCGACGCGGAGCGCGACTTCGCAGACGAGTAAGCCGAAGACGACGCTGCCGAGCACGACGAAGAGCTTCGCCCGTCCGCTCAACTTCAACGCTACGTCCCGCCGATTCTCCGTCTCGCTCGCGTCGTTCGTCATTGGCTCGATGTGAAAAGGCTCGATGTGAAAACTCGTCTCCGCGCTGAACGCGCCGTTCAACTTTCCACAGGCAGAATAACTCAGGAGGGATGGCCCGGCGCAAAGAAGTTCGTGTATGCTGCGACCCGTTCAAGGCTCTTTTATCCTGAAAGAGGTCGCGCAGGCGGAGTAGAAATGCATCCACGCATGATCCTCAACGGGCGTCTGGTCGAGAGGTCTAAGGCGCGCTCGCCGTCCGTCACCGCGGCGACGCTCTATGGTCGCGGCGTCTTCACGACGCTCGCCGTCTACGCGGCGCGCCCTTTCCTGTGGGACGCACACTGGGCGCGGCTCACGGAGCATGCGCGGCGCGCGGGCGTCGTGTGCGATTTCGCAGGGGATGAAGTCAAGGCATCGCTCGCGCGTCTCATCGAAGCGAACAAGGTCTCGACGGGGAGGGCGCGCGTGACGTTGCTCGCGCGCGACGCGCAAGGGCCGTGGTGGGATGCGAAGAGCGCGGGTGATGTTTCGACCGATCTGCTGTTGATGACGGCGGATGCGCGACAAGTTTCAGGGGACGCGCTTTCGCTCTCCGTCTCGCCCTATCGCGCCAACACGCTCTCGCCGCTCGCGGGCATCAAAAGCGTCAACTATCTCGAACACCTGCTCGCGTGGGAAGAGGCGCGCGCGCGCGACTTTGACGAGGCCATCGTCTTAAACGAGCGCGGCGAAGTGATGTCGGCGACGAGGGCGAATATCTTCTGGGCGACGCGCGGGACGCTGCACACGCCCGCGCTCCAGACGGGCGCGCTGGCCGGGACGACGCGCGCGCTCGTCATCGAACTGGCGGAAGAGTTGGCCGTGCCCGTCGTCGAAGGCGCGTATCATCTGCACGATCCGGGCGAGGCCGACGAAATCATTCTCACCTCGGCGGGCCTCGGCGTGCGTCCCGTAACGACGTTCGACTTTCACCGCTACACCGTCTCAGCGGGCAGCGTCGCCGTCCGGCTCGCCGAAGCGTTCCGGCAACTGACGCTCAACGTTGATTGAGGCGCTTGACTATCTTGAATGACGTAGCGGGCGATTGACCTTCTCAGACAGCACAGCGGCGAGGTCGAACAATACCGCGAGCGGCAATGAGTCTGTTTGCCGACATCGGCAGCCTCGACTTATTGCCGCTCGCGGTATTGTTTCTACTTTTTAGCGAGCACGACGGGGCTTTCCTCCGTAGCACGGATGCGCCCGAAGAATTTGCGAAGCTGGTCGTACTGTTCGGCGGGGATGGTCGCGCGATGCTGGACGAGCGAGCGCGTGTAGAGCAGTTGGCCGTCCTTAACTTCGTAGGTCGCGGAGTAAGTGCCGTAGGGCGAGTCGAGCTTGAGCGCGTCGGGCAACTCGTCAACCTCGAAGCCCGCGGGCAGTTTAAAGCGCGCAGTCTCGGCGTATGAGACGGAATGCAGCATGATGGGGTGCTTGCGCGTCGGCTCGCTCAAGACCGGAATGATGCTGCGCGAGAAGATGGCCGGTTTGAAAACGAATAAACGGTTCTGCATGGATTGCGCATAGCTGTCGGCGCTGAAATCAATGTCGAGCGCGAAGCGTCCATCAGCGTGGCCGTCGGTCGGCTCGATCTTTGTGAACTTTGCGCCGGTCGCTCCGTGCGAAACCCAGTGCTCGATGACTTTGATAAAGTCGGGTCGCGATAATCCCTTGAACCCGCCGCGCACGCTAGCCGCCGAATGACCGACCATCCGTTCGCGCACGGAGGCGACGATAGAGCCGTCGCTCTCAAGACTGGCCTCGACATTGCCCTCCCAGCGATTCGCTTCCGGGGGCGTGACGGGCATGCGCAGGAGCGCTTCGCTCGACGGGCTGTCTATCAGCGCAAGACTCCCCTGCTCATACTCCGGCAAATCTCCGACAGTGGTGTTCTCGTCCGTCGGGTCGAAAATCAAGAGGCGTCCGAGCGCGGGGTGTTGGACAACCGTGGCGGCCTGCGTCCCGTCGCTCACCTTGATGGCGATGATGCAATGATTGAACTGCTGCGGCGAAGGCCACTCGGCGCGCACATAGTCGGGGTCGCCCGAATAGATGCTCACTAAAAACGAGTCAACCTTGACGGCCTTGAGCATGGCGCGCATCAGGTTCGCTTTGTCCTTGCAATCGCCATATGACTTGGCGAAAACATCCGTCGCCAGATGCGGGCGATAACCGCCGCCTCGCCCGACACCCGTCTGGATGGAGATGTATCGAACGTTCTGCACGTAGCGCCCGATGGCCTGAATCTTCTCAAACTCCGTCTTGGCGTTCGCCGTCAACTCGCGTGCTTTGGCGGCAAGCGGATCATCTATCGTCGCCTGCGAATCTTCCAGTTCGCTCAGCCAACGCGCCACGTCCGTCCATTTCTCGAACGTCTTACCGGGCATAGCCGGGCTGCCCGCCGCCGGATAATAGCTGACGGCCATGCGAGGCACGATGTTGCTCAGGCTAGGGCTTGACGGCTCGTCCTCGATGAACGGCAGGTCGCGCAGTTCCCATGCATAGGTCGCGCCGGTCATGGTCGGCTCGATGTCGGCGTGGTTGAAAGTCACGCCGACGGCACGCCAGCCGGCGGGCAGCGTCAGCGTGTAGCGCGAAAGAAGCGTCGGCAGATTGTCCTGAAAGTTCCAGTCGGACTGTGTAAAGACGCTTCGATCCTCGCTCGTCACCTGATAGCCGAAGACGCAGCCCGCTTCGGCGTCGCCGCTCGCGTTAATGCGTTTGATACGTACTTCGTCATACACATTGTCCAGCGCGGCGGGCATGTCGAGCGTTTCTTCTTTGCCGTAGCGTTTGACATCGCCCGACGGACGAATGAGCCACGCCCGCATGTCGCGCACCTTGCCCGTATCCGGCGTATAGACATCAGCCGCTTGAGCCTCACCGCGTCCCTCTCGATTGAGCAAGCGCACGGCGTAGGTCGTGGTCGTCGTGACGCGCCCGTCGTCGCCGACGATGACCTGCGCCTCTTTGTAAAGCACCACGGCGGGCACGTCCTTTTTGTACGTCGGCGCGGGGGCGGCGGCGGCCTGTTTGAGCCACGCGGGGAGTTCGTCGCTGCCCGTCGCCGTCGCGTGGGCAGGCACGGCCAACGTGGCGAAGAGAAAGCAGAGTGCGGTCAGACGGTAAAACATCTTTCTTATCCTCAAGGCGCGTCTCTCATCGAAAGAGACGCGCCGCATCAAATAGGGCATCCGGTCTTATAGCCGTCGGCAGTCGGGTGCGACTCGCGAGTGAAGAGCGGTCAAGGTCGGCCCCGTCCACATCACAGGCGGGGCCGACCTTGAATCAATTGGAACTCTTCGCGGCGGCGGAGGGCGGCGCGCCCTGCTTGAGCGAGATCGTGTGATTGTCCTGCGTGTGTAGTTGGTCGAAGAGCGCCTTCAATTGCGGGTAGCTGGTGGTCGGGAAGATGGCGACGCTGCCCTGACTGCGCGGGTCGAAAAAGAACTTGCGCGTATAGACGAGCGTGCGCCCGTCCTTCGTGACCGCCGCGTGCGGCTCGTACCCGGTTATTTTGCCGGAAGCGAATGGGGCGGGCGACTCGGCGTTGTCGAGCGCGAAGCCTTCGGGCAGGGTAATCTCAACCCTGTCCTCCTCCGACCACGAGTAGTGAAAATAAACTTCGTTCTTGCGGTCGCTCGTCGAAAAGAGCGCGGAGGCTCCGTGCTGGAAGAAGGCTGGCTGGATGAAGAGTCGTTTGCCTGTGCGTTGCGCATAGCCCGCCACTTTCACGTGGAAGGCATAGACGAACGGCTTGACGGGGTCGGTCACGTTCTCGATTTTGATGTCTGTAATCTCGATGCCCGCCATCTGTGATTTGAACCTGTCCTTGAGCGCCTCTTCACGCTCGGTGGGCGAGTCGTCGTCGTAAGCTTCCTTCATTCCGGCGGCGATGTGGCCCGTGTATTCGAGGCGCACGTCGCCTTCGAGCGTGCCGTCGTCGGCGAGTTTGAGATTGGCTGTGCGTTTCTCTACGGACTTCTCCGGCCCGGAGATAGGCGTTTTGACGAAGGTCGGCTCTTTCGGGTCGGAGAGCAGGGCGGACTGGCCTTCCTCCTGCCAGCGCAGCATGCCGTAGGGCACGTAGGCGCTCGCGGGGTCGAAGAAACGCCACTCGTCGCCGACGCGGACGGCGATGTCGTAGGCGCGCATGAAGTAGGAATCGGGGAAGGTCGCGTCGAAGAAAGTGTCGCCGCGGTCGGCGAGATGTGCGACGCGCGCCTCGAAGCCTGCGGCTGTAGCGAGCGCGGCAAAGAGCATATCAATGTCGTAGCCGTTGCCGATGCCGCGCTTGAGCGTGTCGGCGGGCGACTTGTTCTCTTTGACCTTCTCGCGCTGTTCGGCGGTCATGCCGTTGGCGTCGTCGAAGGCGTCTTTGATCTGCGTGCGGCAGAACTCGAAGATGCGCTCAATTTTTTGATCGGGCGTGGTCGCGTCGCCGACGAGTTCCGCGGCCTTGCGCTTCACGTCGTCGTTGACCTTGATGTTCGACCTGCCCTCTTCGTAGGTCTGCTTGCCGTAGTCTTTCCAGAACGCCGCCGCCGAGAGCTTCTTGTCTTCTGTGTAGTAGATCAGCATCCAAGGGCGCACGGAGTATTCGGGCGGCGAGTTCGGCTCCTCGTGATAGGCGGGCACGTTCGACTGCGTGATGCTGTAGAAGCCGTCCTTCTCTTTCTTGAAGGGCGCGCCCTCGACTTTGAAGAACTGCACGCGCATGCCGATTCCGGCTGCCGCCAGATAGCGATTGTCGGAGGGCCTGATGTAATACTTGACGGACTGGACGGGGATGTCGCGCGAGAACTCAAGCCGGTCGTAGTTGCTGAAACTGTCGCCGCGCGTCTCGCGCCAGCGATACTCGATGATTGCGCCCGGCTCGACGCCCGGCATGGAGAAGGACTTGGCCTTAAGCTTGAGGCCGCTCGTCCTGATGATCGTCCGCTCGAACACGTCCTCCTTCTTCAGTTCGACGATTGTGCCGTCCGGCTTAATCGTGCGCCCGGCCACGTCCGTAATCTTGATCTCGCGGTTGCCGACCTTCTGCGCCAAGATGTCCACCTTGCTCTGCGACTCGCGCCCGCGCTCGGTGAAAACCTTGATGCGAATGTAGTGTTCAAGAACGGTGCGGGGCGCGCCGTCGCTCCCCACGTCGGCGACCTTCACTTCCCAGAAAAGCGCCTCGGCATCGGCGTCCTTTTCGACCGTCGGCGACTTGAGGGCAAGTTGCGCCGGGTCAACGGGTCGCCAATCCTTCCAGTCTTCACCGAAGGCGAGCGCGCGGGGCGACGTGGCGGCGAGCGCCAGCAGACAGACGAGCAGACACAGAGAGCCGCGTCCGAGGGAGCGAGGGAACTTCATAAAACTTGACCTTTCATCAGGGGCTGCGAGTGTTATTTCGGAAACAACGTCGGGCTGAGACTTGTAGGAGTTCCGGCGACTGGAAGCCTGTATCAGTAGGGAAAGCTTCCGGTCGGCGACAACGCGGGATTTTACAGTAGAATAATCCGGCCTCGCAAGCGTTAAATCGGCTTTGTGTCCGGCGCGCCGTGGAAAATTTTAGGCGGGGCCGAAAACTACGGTCAGCGGCAGCGGTCTCGCCTCATCCGCCCGCCTTTCCGTGATATAATCCGCCTTCCGTTTTTGACTCTCGACGCCGCTTGCACGTATGTTTAAGGATACAGGAGGATCGGATATGGCTACTGAACTCAAGCGCGAAGGAACGTCTCTCGACCGCATCGAAGAACTCTTGGGTGGTGATGCGCGCTCTCTGCTCGACCATCAGACGAAGACGATCTCGAAAGACGTGATTCAAGCGCCCGGCCCCGACTTCGTTGACCGCGTGTGGGCACAGTCGGACAGGAATCCTCCGGTGCTGCGCTCGCTCCAGAGCCTGTTTGGCGCGGGCCGTCTGGCGGGCACGGGTTATCTTTCGATCCTCCCCGTCGATCAGGGTATCGAGCACAGCGCGGGCGCTTCGTTTGCGCCGAACCCGCAATACTTCGACCCCGACAACATCGTGCGGCTCGCCATCGAAGGCGGCTGCAACGCCGTCGCCTCGACCTTCGGCGTGCTCGGCATCGTCGCGCGCCGCTACGCACATAAGATTCCATTCATCGTCAAGATTAACCACAACGAGCTTTTGACCTATCCGAACAAATTCGATCAGGTGATGTTCGGCACGGTGGATCAGGCGCGCGACATGGGCGCGGTCGCCATCGGCGCAACGATCTATTTCGGTTCCGAAGAGTCCACGCGCCAGATTACGGAAGTGAGCGAAGCCTTCGCCTACGCCCACGAGATCGGGATGGCGACGATTCTGTGGTGCTACCTGCGCAACCCCGCCTTCAAAGGCAAAGACGGCGACATGCACACCGCCGCCGACTTGACGGGGCAGGCCAACCACCTCGGCGTGACCATTCAGGCCGACATCATCAAGCAGAAACTGCCCGAACGTAACGGCGGCTACAACATGCTCAACCTCGCGAAGGACGCGCCCTACGGCAAGACGAGCAAAAAAATCTACGAAGAGTTGACGACCGACAATCCGATTGACCTCGTTCGTTATCAGGTGGCGAACTGCTACATGGGACGCTGCGGATTGATTAATTCCGGCGGCGAGTCGAAGGGGCAGAGCGATCTGGCCGAAGCTGTGCGCACCGCCGTCATCAACAAGCGCGGCGGCGGCATGGGTTTGATCTCCGGTCGCAAAGCATTTCAGCGACCCATGAACGAGGGCGTCGCGCTCCTGAACTCGATACAGGACGTGTACCTTTCGGAAGACATCACAATCGCCTGAGCGGAAACTTAAGAGACGCACAGGGGAAGAACACCCGGACGCTGACCGGAAGAGATTCGTCCGCGGGGCTGCACGAACTCGACTCAAGGCCATTTGCTTGACTCCCGAACGCAAACACGACGATCAGGCTGACATCGAACTCGTCCACGCGGTCGCGCGCGGGGAAGAGCCGGCGTTCATTTCACTCTACGACCGTTATAGTTCCATCCTTTTGGGTCTCTTGCTCCGTATATTACACAGCCGCGCCGAAGCGGAAGACGTTTTGCAGGACGTTTTCCTGCAAGTGTGGCAACAGGCAGGCTCTTTCGATACCACGCGCGGTCGGCCTTTCACGTGGATCGTGACGCTTGCGCGCAGCCGCGCCATTGATCGCCTGCGACTGCTCGAATCGCGCAATCGCACGGCGCTCAGGTCAACGCAGGAAGTTCCCGAAAGCGTGCAGACAGGGATTGACGAGGCGGCGATTCGCTCTCAGCAGAGCGAGTTGTTGCGCGATGCGCTCAACGAATTGCCCGACGAACAGCGACGGACGCTTGCGCTCGCCTATCTGGAAGGACTGTCGCAATCCGAGATCGCCGCGCGACTCAAACAGCCGCTCGGCACGGTCAAGACGCGCACGCGCGCCGGACTGTTGAAACTCCACTCCGTCCTGCGCGAAAGGCTCAAGGGCACTTGAGTCCGCGCGAGGGACAGGGCGCGGCGGCGATTCGCTTTACTTCGTCTATGGAGACACGTTTATTGGAGGGTCGGTGTCCGAGAACCCGCAAGGTTGATGAGTCGTTAACGATTGAGAGGCAGTTGACTTAAGACGCGCGATCCGAAGAACGCGTCAGGGACGGGAAAGCTAACTACTCGCGCCAAGATTTTTAATGAGCCACGAGGATTACAGAGAGTTGCTCGCGTTGGAAGCCGCGGGAGCGTTGACCGAAGAAGAGTCGCGCTCGCTGTCGGCTCACGTGGAGACGTGTGCCGAGTGCCGCGCTGAACTTGACGCGTTGCGCGAGACGGCGGCGAGCCTCATTTACACGGTCGCGCCCGTCGCGCCGCCGCCGGAGTTGCGTGCGCGCATCCTTGAACGCGTCAGGGCGCTCAAGACGGTTGATCCTTCCGAAGCTCTGACCGGCGTGACGGATGTGGGCGACGTGGACGGCCCGCGCCGCGCACACAGGGAATCCGCATCGGATTCGCGTCTCTCGTCGTCGCCCGGCGAATACGGCACGTGGCAGATGCTCGCCGCGCGTCCGCCTTTAATGTTCGGGACGATTGCCGCCGCGCTCCTTATCGCCGCACTCGCCGTCGCGTCCGTCGTGCTCTGGAATCGCAACAACCAACTGCGCGCAGACATCAACGCGCTCGCGGCCAACGCCGAAGTGTCGCGGCAGGAGGCGTCGCAGGAGCGGCTGGAACTGGCGAGAGAGAAGGAGATCGAACAACTCCTGACCGCGCCCGACGCGCCCTCGACCATCCTCGCAGGCACGAACGAGGCTCCGCAGGCGCGCGCGCGTCTCGTCTATGACAGGCGAACGGGGAGCGCCGTTCTCTCC
>JBAVPI010000171.1:0-5803 GCA_049692915.1 Pyrinomonadaceae bacterium | reverse complement strand
GCCTGAACCTGCGCCGGTGCATGGTGCTGTTGCCGCGCAGTCCGAGCACCATCGCACGTTATTGGCTGTGGGCGCGCCGAGGGCCGTGAAGGTAGTCGGGCCGAGTTTTCGCGCATATGGGCTGCTGGCCCCGTCAGCGCGGGATGGCACAAGCACACGCGGCGCGCAAAGAGCCGAGAGCAGCATCATGGCGCAGAGAAGGGGGACGTAAAATCTTTTAAGCATTGCGACTCCTTATCCGAATCATTCAGGGGCGCATAGACTCGCCCGAATCTTGCGGCTCGCTGTTCGTGTACGAGTGCGAGCGACCACCACCGAAGCGACCGCCGCGCACCGGCTTCTCTTTGTACGTGTTGACGCCGACGCCGAGGACGGCAGGCGAGGCTTTCAGAGCGCCCCATGCGCCCGAATCTTTCCACCCCTCACGCAGATCATTGACGACGAACGGGACAGCCATTTGCAGCGCGCGACTCTTCCACTCGACCGGGTTGCCGCTGTAATCCTTTCCCGTGTGCACGTCCACCGCGTAAGAAGGGACGGGGCCGAGTTTCGAGCGCATGAACCTTTGCGTTATGGCTGTCGGAGTCCACTTGTCATCCAGCTTCTCGCCCTTCGCTTCTCTGGCAAACGCATCAGTCATTTGCGACAGGTAGCGCACGGCTTGAAACTCGCCGCCGCCGATGTCGAGATGCGTGTTGCCGACGACGATCTTCCCGAAATTCGCATTGCGCGGGTCGAGACTTGTGTGCGCGCCCGCGAGTACGGCGAGGCCCACGGTCGCAGACACTGTGCCCGTGGCGCGCATCATCTCTCTAACGGCGATGCGGCGCGCGGCGGGCGTCATCTTCATGTAGAAGACGGGATTAAGGACTTGAAAGCGCGAGGCGGTCAGACGCGGCGAGAACAGGGGTACATTGAGCACGGGCGCGAGCGCGTCAACGAGTTTGCCTTCACCCCGGCCCGTCGCCCGGTTGATCCAGTGCGCAATGTCGGAGAACGTCTTTTCATCCGTCACGCCCGCGGCTTTCAACTCAGCCGTGTATATCTCGAAAGACTTCACGCGCACCGTATCGAGGGCCGCCGAGTATGCCCGGTCGGATTGCTTCACGACGGGGATATGCTCTGACCACGCGCTTTGAAACATCTCTTCTGGCGCAGACCCGCGCACGCTCGACAGGTACAACCCCGACTCCTTCATCAGGTTAAAGTCAGGATGCTCTAAAATCGCATCCCTGAGAGCGTCCGCCGCCTCCTGTGAAGCAAAGGCTTTGACCTGATTCGCCATCACGTCGGAGATGAAGGAAGGATGAGCGGCGAGCGGGATTAACCCTTGCCGCATCGTGGCGGACAGATCAGCCGAGGCTTGCGCACTCTTCGGCAGGTGATAAGCGTTGACGAACTGGCGACCCACGCGACGCAGGAGCGAGGGCGGCGAGGTGCTAGCACCGACGACCACCCCGGCCTCTGCGTGGTGCGTGTCAATCGCGGAGGCAAGACCATCATAAAACTTTCGTTCTTCTTCGACGTGCGCCCGCTCCGTCTTGAGGTCGGCAAGCTCGCTCGCGTCGAGGGGTGCGCCGTCCGGGTGCTTGCCGTCGGCGATCTGCTCATCAAGCGCGCGGATCGAGTCTTCGGCTTCACTGACCCGGCGCGCGTGATGCTCGCGGAGGACGGAGAGAGGGCGCGACTCTTCAGCGGGAGGCGTGGGAGGCGCGGGCGGGTTGCGGTGCTCTTCAATGGCGGCTTGTACGTCTCGGAGATACGCGGCTTCATCGTGCGCGCGCGCCGCCTCTTCCGCGTGTGTCAGCCTGTACTCGTCGGGAAGGTCAGGGTGCGCGGCCTCAGCCTCGAAAGCAGCGGCGCGGCTCTCAGCGTTGGCGAGGCGTTCGGCCACATGGCGGTCAAGGTTCGGGTGCTTCTCCAGAGCGTCGGGGACGCTCATCCCCAAGATACGCGGCAGGGTCTTGACCTGCTCGACTTCGCCCGTGCTCGTGTTGATGCGATGTAGATTGCCCTCATGGTCTTTAAGCGTCACCACCACATCGGAAACATCTCCACCCTTGCCGGGACGCGGAAGACGACTTTCCAGAACACGTCCGCCCACTTCAAACCGGGCATCGGGGAATTGAGCGCGCATTGCTTCAATCTGCGCGGCCACATCTTCAGGACGGGTGTAGCTGATTTGTAACTCGCGCCCGCTTGCGTCAGTAGCGACGACGAAAGCCGTGCTCTCTTCCGTCTTCGGCGCGACGTGTCCGAGCAGAGAGTAATGTTGATCGGCGGCGACCACGGCCCGCGCGTCTTCGGGAGAAATCACGGCGGGATTATGAATAAGCGTGCCGCGCGCCGTCTCAGTGGCCGTCATGCCTTTTGGGACTTGTGGCATTGGCGAGCCGGGAGTGATGAGCACCCCTCCACGTGTTCCCTCGCTCAGAGCTTGCAACTGCGCGTCAATGGTATGCGCGAACTCAGGCAATGGGTTCGCCTCGCCGGGGCCGGAAATGCCGCCCGGCCCCATTATCACGGGAGCATCGGCGGCAATCGGAGCGGCTTCGATGTCGAGGATGCGACCGCCGCGATTGAAGAAGGCCGCGAGCTTTGATTCGCCCCCCATCGCTTCCGAGAGGCCAGCGGCGACACCGGCCCCGAGGCGCGAACTCTTCAACGCTTCCATGCCGACCTTGCCCACGCCGAGGCCGAGCAGGTTGGAGGGAGAAGTGAGCATTTCGGTGATGCTGCCCGCGAGCGCGGGGAGACGGGGATTGATGTTGGCGAGCGTCTGGCTGTGCCGCACGCCCGCGCCCAGCGGATTCTTCGCGTAGTCGGGCACTTCTTCGCCCATCAAAGCCCGCTCGATTGCGTAGGCCGTCAGCGGGTCTATGTCACCCGCGCCGATGCTTCCCGAACGAATCTTTGACCACACGGCGGCATCAGGCACGGCGGAGAACGGGCGCGACGCTACTTCGGCGGCATGGGCGACGGGCGCAGCCACGTCCACCAACTTTTCACCCGGCGACTCTTGAGAACCGAACGCCCACTCACCGGCGCGATCCAGCGGCGAGAGAGACGCCATGAAATCGTCGCGTAGTTTCTTGAGCAGCGGCATTCTCGCGCTGACGCGGAGCGTGCGCTTTTCAAAGTCGAAAGCCTCGCTCCCTTCATAGATGTAATCCGCCGGGGCCTTCGACTCGCCCGTGGCTTTGTCGCGCATGTGGATGAGGCTGCCGTTGGCGGCGAGGAACTTCTCGACGAAGGGAGCCGGGATGTCATGGGTTTGTGCGTACTGGCGCACAGAGGCGCGGGCCGCGTCGTCGCCCGTCAATTCCGACCAGTCATTGAAGCCATGCGGGAGTGACAGATCGAACGTCAAATTTGCATTCGGGTCCGAGCCGTGCGCGGCGACCATATCGCGCTGCGCTCTGCCCTCCATTGTCTGCAAATCTGGATTGGCTGACATCGGGAGCATTGGCAGCGTGTGCGAGGTTTGAGGCCCGCCGGTATAGCGCGGGGTCGAGGTCGTGACGATCTCGTCGGGCGCGTCTTCGTCGGCATGAGCCGGAACCGAGTCGAGCAACTGGTCGAGCGCGTCGCCGGGTGCAGCCGTCGCCGGAAGGCCATCGAGCAGCCCGTCGAGATCATCCCCGACAGGAGCCGCGCCGCCCGTCTCAAGATGATAATGCGGCCCGTGCCATTCACTTTGTCCGGGCGGGCGCGTACGTTCGTCGCGCGCGATAAAGCCGGCAGCACGCGCTGCCTCATCGAGCGCCGCGATTTGTTCGGGTGTCTTATCGCGCGTGCGAACGTCAACGGCACGACCGGCGTAATGCGCCGAGCCGGAATTATGACGCCCGCGCGTTGTGCTCGTGACGGTGAAACCTTGCCCCTCTGCGAACTCAGAGAGCGTGTGCCAATCCGACGAAGGCGCTTGCGTCGGTGACGCGGGCCGCTTCATCTCTTCGAGCAGCCCGTCGAGCGCGTCAGGCTCAGGTGCAGGTGCAGCAGAGAGAGAGCGCGGCGAGTGTGCAAGCGGCGGGGCAGCGCCCTTGCTCGCTTCATCCACGCCCGAAGAAGGGAAGCGCGCCATCTCGATCAAGAGTTGTTGCGCGGGAGCGTGCAGGCGAATCGCGGGCGCGGGAGTGTCGGGCGCATCGTGGAGTGACGAGAGCCATTGATGATGCCCGTCGAGAACATGATCGTCGGCGCTCACAAGAATGCTTCTGTTTGGCCCCTCGAAGCTGCGGGCCTTCTCAACCTTCTCTGGAGAGTATTCGAGTTGCGACGGCTTGAGCGCGGAAGGCGCTATCTCTTCTTGCGTGTGCGAGATGCCGCGCCCTTTCAGAAATTGCACCATCGCGCCCCTGTGCTCGCTCTTGATCTGCGGCATGGCCGCGCGCGGAATGTTGAGCGAGCCGGAGTCGTGCGGAAACGTCTCCCACTCCGGCGCGTCTTGCACAGGCGCAGGGGCTATCTCTTCAAGCAATCCGTCGAGCGCGTCACTCATTGCTTGAGCATCCCTTTCGCTCGCGCGGCCTCAACTGCGGCGTTCTCATCCACACCTCGCGCACGAGCGCGCGCCCGTACTTCGTCGGCGGTGTAACTTCCGCCGGCGGAAGGCGAGGCGGCACGATGAGCGGCGGGAGCGCCACGATGAGGGAGGGAACGAGACGGAGCGCCACCGGCTGATGGTGTGGGGCTGTCTTGCATTAAATAGCCGTATGCGCCTTCAAACTCAGATTGAAGCGCTTGGGCCTTGTTGCGCGCGTCCGTCTCTTTCTGTACGGCCCACTTCGCGCGGTGAGGCTTGCCGTCATCGCCTGTGTACGTGCCGAGGCCCGCGTATGAGTCGGCATCGGCTTGAGCCTTTTGCAACTCCGCTTGTAGTCGGTGTGCGCTCTTTAGCTCCGCCCGGGTGCGTTCGTCGAGACGCGAATCTTGTGCGGCTCTGGCGAGGTCGAGGCGTTCGCCGCCTTGTCCGATCCGAATGCGCGCGAGGTCATTCTGGACGGCCCGTTGATGTTGGGTCGCTCCGAACGCGCGGGAGAAATGCTCATCACTTTGCGAGCGTGAGGCGTCCCGGTCAGAGTCGGCGCGGCGTTGGGTTTCCGTCAAACCGTCTTCACCGATGGGCGGCTGAAAGCCCCGTTGCCCGATTACCCGTTGTTCGCCCGTGACCGCGTTAAATTCGACGTTGTTTACTTTCGAGGGGTCGTTCTCGTCGGTGGCCGTCAGGTGCATGACGTTAGACTTCGCATCGTTCCACGAGGCTGGGTCAACACCGTGCACACCCACGTCCGACAACTCTTGAAGGAGTTTCGCGTGCTCCGGGTTGTTCTCGTCGAGTCGCTGGCCTCGAAGCATAGAGAGCGTGCGGAGGGCGGCCCCGCGGCGTCGGTTCAAATCGGCGGCTTGCGCCTTGCTGGCCTCAAGCTCGGGCCGGGCTTCCAGCGCCGACGCTTGGGCTTTGCGAAGCCGCACTCTGGAAGAGGCATCTTGATTGTAGTTCCGCGCGTCAAGACGCTGCTGTGCCCGGTTGACCATCGCCTCATGCTTGAGGCGCGGGTACGTCTTCGAGTCCACGACGCCGGCGGCGAGTCCGGCCCCGCCCGCTCCCGCGATTCTCGCCACGCCCTGCCAATCGTTAGACGGGTGCTCTCTCGCCTCCTGCCCCGCCGCGTAGAGCGCGGTCTTGAGAGCATCAAGGAAGTGGTGCTTTGACTTCTCTACGGGCGCATCCTGCGCCATCCGAAGCGCGATCTCCTCGCCCGTATCAGCGTCGGCGTATGGTCCGGAAGCTGCGCCGGGG
>JBAVPI010000170.1:0-2701 GCA_049692915.1 Pyrinomonadaceae bacterium | reverse complement strand
CACCGTGTCCGCCACGAGATGATGATAAGCCATCTGCCGGACGGGATAAGCCACCGCCTCTTCCTTGTTCAAGACGGCCAGCACCATGTCGTCGTCCGCGACGAACGAAGCGTCTCCGGCCTGAGCGTAAGCGGGTCCGGCCAGCGGGTTGAACATCCACTCAAAATGATTTTGTCGGGCGAACCACGTCGCGGCGAAGACAGGGATGAGCAGGGCGACCATCGCTGCCTTAGCCCAACGACGCCGCGTCCCGCGCCACATCCAAGCGACGAGCGCGAGGCAGACGAGCAATGCCGCGAGGTTGACGAGCGGAGACCACGCGCGTAACTCGTAGCCCAACTCAAGCGCGCGCGCGGTCTGCGGGCGGAACGGCTGGATGAGCCACACGGGAACAATGACGAACGCGAGTGCGACGAGCACGACGAGAAAGAGGGCGAGCCAGCGTCTCATAATTTATACGGAATGCGGGTCGGGTTAGACTACTCGTTGACCTTGAGCACGGCGAGGAAAGCTTCCTGCGGGATTTCGACGCGGCCCACGCGCTTCATGCGCTTCTTGCCTTCCTTCTGCTTTTCGAGCAGCTTGCGCTTGCGCGAGATGTCGCCGCCGTAGCACTTGGCGATAACGTTTTTGCCCAGAGCCTTGACCGTCTCGCGCGCGATGACCTTGTTGCCGATGGCGGCCTGAATGGGAACCTCGAAGAGTTGGCGCGGAATCAACTGTCGCATCTTCTCTGCGAGGACGCGCCCGCGTTGCTGCGAGATGTCGCGGTGGACGATGATCGAGAGCGCATCCACGGGTTCACCCGCGACCATCAAATCGAGCTTGACGAGGTCTGAGTCCCAGTAGCCTGCGAAGTGGTAGTCGAGCGAAGCGTAGCCGCGCGAGACGGATTTGAGGCGGTCGTAAAAGTCGAGCACGATCTCGTTCAAGGGCAACTCATAAGTGAGCATGACGCGTTTTTCGGCGATGTACTCGAACTTTCGCTGCACGCCGCGCTTCTCTTCGAGGAGCGGGAGAATGCCGCCGAGATATTCGTCGGATGAAAGAATCGTCGCGAGGATGACCGGCTCTTCTATTTTCACGATGCGGACGGGGTCGGGCATGCGCGCGGGCGAGTCAACTTCGAGCACCGCGCCGTCGGTCGTCGTCACTCGATAGCGGACGCCCGGCGCGGTCGTGATGAGGTCGAGATTGAATTCGCGCTCAAGTCGCTCCTGCACGATCTCCATGTGGAGCAGGCCGAGGAAGCCGCAGCGAAAACCGAAGCCGAGCGCGGTGCTCGATTCCGGCTCGTAGAAGAAAGAGGCGTCGTTTAAGCGCAGCTTGTCGAGCGCGTCGCGCAACTCTTCATACTGGTTCGACTCGATGGGATAGAGGCCGGCGAAGACCATCGGCTTGATCTCTTGAAAGCCGGGGAACGGTTCGGTCGTCGGGCGCGCGGCCTCTGTGATGGTGTCGCCGATCTGCACGTCTGCGACCGTCTTGATCGAGGCCGTCATGAAGCCGACTTCGCCGACGCCGAGCGTGTTGATGAGCGTCGGGCGCGGGCGGTTGACGCCGATGGTTTCAACCTGATAATCGCGGCCCGTGTTGAAGAAACGAATCTTCATCCCCGGCTTGATCGAGCCGTCAATGATGCGGAAGAGGACGATGACGCCGCGATAAGAGTCGTACCACGAGTCGAAGATGAGCGCCTTCAAAGGCGCATCGGGGTCGCCCTTCGGGTGCGGGATGTCGCGGATGATGGCTTCGAGAATTTCCGGGACGCCGATGCCTGTCTTGGCCGAGGCGAGCACGGCGTTGCCTGTGTCCAAACCGATGACGTGCTCGATCTGCTCCATCACCTTTTCCGGCTCAGCGCCGGGCAGGTCAATCTTGTTGATGACGGGAATGAACTCCAGATTGTTCTCGATGGCGAGATAAGTGTTGGCGAGCGTCTGCGCCTCCACCCCTTGCGAAGCGTCCACGACGAGCAGCGCGCCCTCGCACGCCGAGAGCGAGCGCGAGACTTCATAACTGAAATCCACATGGCCGGGCGTGTCTATCAGATTGAGGACGTAATCCTGCCCGTCCGCCGCGCGGTAGTCGAGCCGGACGGCGTGCGCCTTGATCGTGATGCCGCGCTCGCGCTCCAAGTCCATGTTGTCTAAGACCTGCGCTTCCATGTCGCGGCCCGCGACGGCCCCGGTCAACTCCAGCAGGCGGTCTGCAAGCGTGGACTTGCCGTGGTCAATGTGCGCGATGATCGAGAAATTTCTGATGCGTTCGGGATTCATAAATGCGGAAATCAGAGGCTAGAGGTTGGAGGTCAGTCAGAAAACAGTTTTCCTCTGACCTCCAACCTCTAGCCTCTGACCACTGTCTTTATAACAAACCGGACGCGAAACCGCACGCGCCACGACCGCGCGAGAGCGGCGCTCGTGCGCCTGTCTTCGAGGATGATTGGAAGATTTCAGCCGGACTGGGCGACGGGGCGGCGGCGGGCTACTCGTTGAAAACGGGCGCGTAGTTGCCGCCGCTCGTCTGCGTCTGCGAGAGGGAATCGGTCTGGCCGTCCTTTTGCAGGAAAGGGATTTCCAGCGTCACGACCGCGCCGCCCGCGGGGTCGTTCGACAACTCGAAGCGGTGCGCCGCGCCGTAGAGTTGCACGAGCCTCGCGCGTGTGTTCGCCAGTCCGACAGCGCCGTTGGGGTGCGCG
>JBAVPI010000169.1:0-4319 GCA_049692915.1 Pyrinomonadaceae bacterium | reverse complement strand
GAAGAAGCCGGACATCGCCGACTGGTTCTACGTCCCCTCTTGGAAGCGGTCAACGCCCTCCGGTTTTTTGAAGCAGTCGGAATCAGAGGGTGACGAGCGCGCGCGGCTGATCTTCGCAGACGAGTGTGGCGTCGGCAGCAACTTGGCAGAAATGCTTCGTGAGCAGGGTCGGCAGGTCATCACCGTCACTCCTCTCCATGACTTCTCACGCCAATCCGATACGGCTTTCACCATCAATCCACTGATGCCCGAACACTACCTCCGACTCTTCTCAGTGCTGCGCGAAGAGTCACGTCTCCCCGGCAAAATCCTGCACCTCTGGGGCATCACGCCTGAGCAGCATCCGCCGGTCTCCGCCGGGCAGTATCGGCAGTATTTCGAGCAGGCGCAGAGCCGCGGCCTCTACAGTCTGCTCTACCTGACGCAGGCCATGCCGGAGGCCGGACTCGAACACGACGTAGTCCTCGAAGTGGTGACGAGGCAGGCGCAGGAGGTGAGCGGAACCGAGCGCGTGCGGGCCGAGAAGGCCACCGTCCTCGGCGCTTGCAAAGTCATCCCGCAGGAGCACGGTCGGATTAAGTGCCGCGCCATAGATGTCGAGTTGACGGGCGAGGGAGCGGCCGGACGCGTGGCCGCGCAACTGCTGGCGGAGACGAGTCACGCAGGCGGGCAGCGGGTAGTGGCGTACCGTGGCGGGCATCGTTGGGAGCAGTGCTTCGAGCGGGTCAGAGTGGAGGCGTGCAAGGGAGCGGGGCGGCGAGTGCGTGAGGGCGGGGTGTATCTAATCACGGGTGGTACGGGTGGAGTGGGGCTGGCGCTGGGTGGGTACTTGGCGCGAGCGGTGCGAGCGAAGCTGGTGCTGGTGAGTCGGGGAGGGGCGGAGGCGGAGCGGACGAAGGAGGCTGTCAAGGAGTTGGAAGAACTCGGTGCTGAGGTGCTGGTGTTGAAGGCGGATGTGAGCGACGAGGCCGATATGCGGCGAGTGGTGCGGGAGACGTTGAAAAGGTACGAGCGTCTGGACGGAGTCATTCATGCCGCGGGAGTGGGCGCGATGACTTCGATTCAGGACATGACCCCGGAGGACTGTGATGTGCACT
The DNA here is from genome assembly GCA_049692915.1 of Pyrinomonadaceae bacterium. Lineage (GTDB taxonomy): Bacteria > Acidobacteriota > Blastocatellia > Pyrinomonadales > Pyrinomonadaceae > JAIVJG01. Next base: position 3,222 of record JBAVPI010000169.1, on the reverse strand, counting down.
TCCTACCGAAAGTGCGCGGCCTGCTTGTTCTGGAAGAAGTGCTCAAGGGACACGAGCTTGATTTCGCGATACTGACTTCCTCCTTATCCTCCGTCCTCGGCGGACTCGGCTTCTTCGCCTACGCGTCATCGAACCTCTTCATGGACAGCTACGTCCGCCAGCAGGAGCGTATCTCGTCAATACCGTGGACGAGCGTGAACTGGGACGGGTGGAACTTCAGCGGTAAAGAATATGATTCGGCGGCAGGCCGCAACGTCGCCGAGTTGTCCATGACTCCAGCGGAAGGCGCTGAAGTGTTCGAACGCATTCTGTCGCTCGACCCGGTGCCGCAGATCGTCGTCTCGACGGGGAGTCTCGATGCGAGGCTCGCCCAATGGGTCAACACGGACTTGGCGGAAGACGAGACGACATCCAAAGGTCAGAGCGCCATTTCGTGGCATTCCAGACCCGATCTAAACAACGCCTTCTCCGCGCCCCGGAACGAACTCGAAGCCACCATCGTTCGCGTCTGGCAGGAACTTCTCGGCATCGAACAGATAGGCATTCACGACAACTTCTTCGAACTCGGCGGCCACTCCCTGTTAGCCACACAACTCATCTCTCAACTGCGCCACGCGCTCCGCGTCGAAGTGCCTGTGCGAAGCATCTTCGAGAAGCCCACCGTCGCGGAGTTGGCGGCGTCGGTCGAGGAACTAATCGCGCCGGAGACGCGCGAACCCTCCATAGAGACTCCGCAAGCGACATGGGCCGCACCGGAGGTTGAGCCAGCCGAAGACGGCCTCGCCCCAACGTCCGCGCCGGGCCTCGCGGCAGACAATGGGTTCGACAAGCAGCTTGCAGGAGCTAACGGGTTCGACAAGCAGCTTCCGAACACCGGGTTCGACAAGCATCTTCCGAACACGCCGACGATCACCCATGAGATACAAGCCATCACCCGCCGCGACAATACGGTTCCGGCTCCCCTGTCGTTTGCGCAACAGAGGCTGTGGTTCTTCCAACAATTAGAACCGGGCAGCATCGTCTATAACTACCCCAAGGCTGTCCGCTTCAAAGGCGCACTCGATGTCGCTGTGCTCAGGCGAAGTCTGGATGAAGTCGTGAGGCGGCATGAAATGCTGCGAACCACGTTTCAAGTAGTGGACGGCAGACCCGTGCAGGTGATCTCGCCCTTCGTCCCGCTGCCGTTCCCCTTAATTGACTTGCAGGAATATCCAGCGGGCGAGCGAGAGGCGTTGACCGAGCAGTTCATCACGAGCGAGTCGCAGAAACTATCCAGTCTGGAAGAAGGCCCACTGTTGAGAGCCAGCCTGTTGCGGCTCGACACCGAAGAGCACGTGCTGCTCCTCGTGATGCACCACATCATTACCGACGCATGGTCGTTAGGGGTGCTCATCCACGAGATGGCGACGCTCTATGAAGCCTATTCGTCGGGCGAGCCTTCGCCGCTCGGCGAACTCCCGGTGCAGTACGCGGACTACGCGGTGTGGCAGCGCGAGTGGCTGCAAGGCGAGGTGTATGAGAGGCAGTTGGAATACTGGCGCAAGCAGTTAGAGGGAGCACCGGGGGTGTTGGAGTTGCCGACCGACCGGCCACGCCCGCCCGTGCAGACGACCAACGGGGCATACTATTGGTTCGACCTTGACCGAGAAATAGTCGAGTCGTTAAAGCGGCTGAGCCGGAAGGAAGGCGCGACGCTCTTCATGACGCTGCTCGCCGCCTTCAAGGTGCTCCTCTACCGTTACACGGGGCAGACAGACATCGTGATAGGGACGCCCATCGCCGGACGAAACCGCGCCGAGATAGAGGGACTCATCGGCTTCTTCGTCAACACGCTGGTGCTGCGCACCGACTTGAGCGGGGAGCCGAGCTTCCGTGAAACCGTCAGGAGGGAGCGAGAGGAGTGCCTGAGCGCCTACACGCATCAGGACATGCCGTTCGAGAAGCTGGTCGAGGAGTTGCAGCCTGAGCGCGACCTCAGCCGCACGCCAATCTTTCAGGTGATGTTCCTGCTGGAGAACGCTTCACTAATTGACTCCGATTCTAAAAAGCGGAGCCTGACCTTTACCCCTGTAGAAGTCAGCAATAGCACATCGAAGTTCGATCTGACGCTGGGATTCTCAGAGACCTCTTCGGGTCTGGCCGCCGCCTTCGAGTACAACTCCGACCTCTTCGACCACTCCACCATCTCAGACCTCTCCTCTCACCTCACAACACTACTGCGTGCTGTCGCCGCTAACCCTGACGCGCCCGTCTCTCGCCTTCCGCTGCTGTCTGTAGATGAACGTCGCCGCCTCCTGCGCCTCTCCGGCAACACAGCCTGTGACTTCCCTTCAACTCTCATCCCTCAAGTCATTGAACAGCAGGCTGCTCTCTCCGCCGACCTCCCGGCTCTCCAATACGATTCTCTCTCACTCTCTTATGCCGAACTCAACGCTCGCGCCAACCGACTCGCTCATTTCCTGCGCGCGCACAGCGTCGGCCCCGAATCAATCGTCGGTCTCTGTCTGGAGCGGTCGCCGGAGTTGGTCGTCTCCATCCTCGCCACGCTCAAGGCAGGCGGTGCTTACCTGCCGCTCGAACCTACCTCTCCGGCCCAGCGCCTGCGCTACATGATGGAGGATGCACGCTGTCGCATCGTGCTGACAGTGCAAACGCTGGCTTCCCGTCTGGACTTGGAGCAAGTCGGCGATGTTGAAGTCATCAGTCTGGATACACGACAGGAAGAGATCGCGGCGCAGAGTGATGAAAACCCGCCGCCATCCGTGACGCAACACAACGCCGCCTACCTCATCTATACCTCCGGCTCTACCGGCCTTCCCAAGGGCGTCATCAACTCCCACGACGGCCTCCGCAATCGCCTCGCGTGGATGCAACAACGTTACCAACTGACTCGCTCCGACGCCGTCCTTCAGAAGACTCCCTTCAGCTTCGATGTCTCCGTCTGGGAGTTCCTCTGGCCCTTGATGGCGGGCGCTCGCCTCGTCCTCGCCCAGCCGGGCGGTCATCAGGACAGCGCCTACCTCTCGCGGTTGATTCAACAGCGTCTGGTGACGGTGACGCACTTCGTGCCTTCGATGCTGAGAGTCTTCCTCGGAGACGAGGGCGTGGGGGCATGCGAGAGCCTGCGACTGGTCGTCTGTAGCGGAGAGGCGCTGAGCGCGGAACTGGTCGCGGAGTTTCACGACCATCTGGAAGCGAGGCTGGAGAACCTCTACGGGCCGA
>JBAVPI010000168.1:0-4278 GCA_049692915.1 Pyrinomonadaceae bacterium | reverse complement strand
CATATCCGCGAGCGCTTTCATTGGCGCGTGGACGCCCCGCAGTACGGCGAGCGCGTCGAGTTGGAATAACCGATATTCGTCGTGGCGAGGCATTCATCAACTTGGCCGAACCGTTCGGCGAGCCTGCAAAACTGCCGCGCAGACTTTTGAGCACGCTTTCGCACCCATCGCAACTCACTCCCGTCACCCCGCAACTCGCTTCGGCGCGGCGGCAAAATTATTTCCGCGCGGGCACAAAATGAGTTTTGCGGTCGCGCCGCTGCCTGCGATGAAAGATAAGGGCGCGGCAGGTTCTTCTTGACGCCGCTTCGTCTTCTGATATAGGGTTACGCTTATCAAGCGACTGTGCGGAGATGTCTTCCGCAATACAAAACACCAGCCTGCCGTCCCGAAGTGCAAAAATTGAAGGAGCATACCGTGAAACTCGCCGTTAGATTCCGCACACAATTTATCATCAGCCTTTTCGTCCTGTTCTGCCTCTGCGCGACGCAGAGCGGTTTGGCGCAAAAAGCAACGTTGATGCAAAGAGAAACAAAGGGTCGGGAGTCAATCCCCGTTCAGGGCAGGATCGCCCCCCCCGTACAGCTTAAAGACAGCGCCGTCACCGACGAACAGACGCCGGTCGTCAGCGCGAAGGTCTCGCCCTCTGCCGACCGCGACGCGACCAGCGCCATCGGCGAGCCGTCTTTCAACGACACAATCGTGCCGAGCGCCCCGCAGTCGTTCTCGAACACGACGCCCATCACGATTACCGATTGTCCGAGTCCCTGCCCGGCGTCGGGTCAGGCGGCCTCGGTCTATCCTTCCGACATCACCGTGGCGGGCGTGACCGGCCCGGTGCAAAGAGTATCCGTGACGCTCAACGGCTTCACGCATTCATTCCCGTCCGACGTTGATGTCCTGCTGGTCTCCCCTTCGGGGCGTAAAGTGGTCGTCATGTCCGACTTCGGCGCAGGCGCACCCGGCGTCAGCGGCATTAACCTGACGCTCGACGACTACGCGGCCACGCCCGTCCCTTCGACCGTCACCGGCAACACAGGTTTCCCGTTCGTGACCGGTTCGTACCGCCCGTCTAACTCCGGCACGACGGACGTTTTCCCCGCGCCCGCACCGGCCAGTCCTTATGTCTATACGCTCTCGGCCTTTAACGGCGACACCCCGAACGGGACTTGGAGCTTGTACATCATTGACGATGCGAACCTCGACGGCGGCAGCATCTCCGGCGGCTGGACGATCACCTTCGACTCCCGGCCAACGCCGCCCGCCGCAGGCGACATTCTCATCAGCGAGTTCCGCACGCGCGGCGCTGGCACCGCGCCGCCCACGTCCGACGGCAGCGCAGACGAGTTCATCGAGCTATACAACAACACCGACTCCAACATCACCATCATTGACGCCATCCCCGGTGCCGATCCGACTTCGGCGACGGGCGCGGGCTGGCGTTTCGGCGGCGCGCAGGGTGCGACGGAGACCACTTTCCTCGTCCTCCCGCAGACGCTCTCGACCGCCGGGCCGCTGGCGCTCCCGCCGCGCGGTCACTTCCTGATTTCGACGCAGCCGACGACGCCCAGTCCCGCCGGTAACACATACAGTCTCTCCACGTACCCGACGGGCACAGGCATCACCGCGAGCGGCTCGGCCAACGTCTCGCTCAATCCGGCGTCAGCCACCACCGGTTTCCTGCCGGATGATGTCGGCCTCGCGGTTTTCGCCACTGCCAACGCACTGACGGCCAACCGGCTCGACTCGGTGGGCTACAGTTCGGTCTCAAACCCGGACTACAAGGAGGGCACGGGACTCTCGCCCGCGACCGGCATTACCACCGCCGGACAGCATAGCTGGGTGCGCAAGGTTCAGAGCATCTTCCCGGGACGGCCTATTGACACCAACAACAACGCGAACGATTTCGTGTTGGTCGAAACCAACGGCGCGGTGCTCAACGGCGTGCAGTCCATGCTCGGTGCTCCCGGCCCCGAAAGAGGGCCGACCGCCACCGCTTACACCACCACCAGCGCCCCGATTGGCAAAAACAACACCGAGTTCCCAAGTGCGGTCGTTGACCCGCAGCAACCGTCAACGAGCGCGCCCAACCGCGTGCGCAGTGTGACACCAGTGACCAACGGCTCGCAGGGCACGCTCGCCATCCGGCGCTGCTTTACGAATAACACGGGCCAGATCGTTCTCGCCCTGCGATACCGCATCATTGACATCACGACGATAGGCAATCCGATTCCGGGTCAGGCAGATGTGCGTGCCTTGAATTCGGCGCTGCAAACCATCACGCTGACCGACGCTTCAAGCGTCACCTTGCAGGCGACGACTCTGCAAACGCCCCCCGCTCAACCGAACGGCGGCGGTCTCAACAGCAGTCTCGCCGAAGGCGTAATCACGACGACCGCGCCGCTTGCCGTTGGTGCTACCACCTGCACCCAGTTTACTTTGGGGGTGCAGCAGACGGGCTTCTTCCGCTTGGCGCTTGTCGTCGAAGCGTTGCCCAAGGTGCCCTAAACTACACAGCCCGCCCGACGATTGGGCCGGAGCATCCACCCTCGACCGCGTGAGCGGTCACGGGCCATCAAACAAAGGGCCGCGCGTACTTTCAAGTTTACGCGCGGCCCTTCGCCTTCTTGCAGAGAGCGGCAGCGCTCGCTTCCGCAACGTACCGTACTGCTCCGCAACGTACTGTACTGCGAAGCCTGCGTCACGCCGTCACCCGTCCGCGCCCGTTAGAATGCTTTCGCGCGGCTATGCTATACTGCCCGTCCTTAAAGCAAGTCACAATTTACCGGCTGGACAACCGCGCGGCAGACGCATTTGACGAAGGACTGCCGCCCGCCGTAAGCCGACATGCAGCAGGAGCAAACACCTTGAGCGTTCTCGTTGATAAAAACACGCGCCTCGTCGTGCAGGGCATCACCGGCAAAGAGGGAACTTTCCACACGAAGCAGATGGTCGAGTACGGCACGCAGGTCGTCGGCGGCGTGACGCCGGGCAAGGGCGGAACGACGCATGAAGGCATCCCCGTCTTCAACACCGTCTCTGACGCGGTGCGTGAAGCGGGCGCGAACGCTTCCGTCATCTACGTCCCGCCCCCCTTCGCGGCGGACGCGATCATGGAGGCGGCCGACGCGGGAGTGGCGCTCGTCGTCTGCATCACGGAGGGCATTCCCGTGCTCGACATGGTGAAGGTCAAAGAGTATCTCGCGGGCAGGCAGACGCGCCTCGTCGGGCCGAATTGCCCCGGCGTCATCTCGCCCGGCAAGTGCAAGATCGGCATCATGCCCGGACACATTCACAAAGAGGGCCGCGTCGGCGTCGTCTCGCGCTCCGGGACGCTCACGTATGAGGCGGTCGGGCAGTTGACCGCGCTCGGCCTCGGACAGTCAACGGCCATCGGCATCGGCGGCGACCCGATTATCGGCACGACCCACTTGCAGGCGCTCGCGCTTTTTCAGGACGATCCCGAAACAGACGGCATCATCATGATCGGCGAGATCGGCGGTTCAGCGGAAGAGGAAGCCGCAGCGTTTGCCAGAGACAACGTGACGAAGCCCATCGTCGCCTTCATCGCCGGACAGACCGCGCCTCCCGGCAGGCGCATGGGCCACGCCGGAGCGATCATCGCGGGCGGCAAGGGCACTGCGGCTGAAAAGATGAAGGCGCTCGAAGAGGCCGGTATCCGCGTCGTCCACTCGCCCGCTGACATCGGGCAGGCGATGAAAGACTCGCTCGGTGCTCAGGCCACGGCTTGAGTTCTGCGGGCCGGAATTCTTCCAGCGCTCAGAAGTCTTTTGTAAACAAATCTTCTAAATTTTAATTCGTGAGGTGTTGAGTGGCGGAACAGACAGGCAATCTTACTTTCGGCATCATCAAGCCCGACGCCGTGCGCGCGGGAAAAATTGGCGGCGTCCTGAGTCGTATCATCGAGGGCGGCTTCCGTATTCGCGGCATGAAGCTCATCCACATGACGCTCGCAGAGGCGCAGGGGTTTTACGCCGTCCACAGCGAGCGTCCCTTCTTCGGCGAGTTGACCCAGTTCATGTCGGGCGGGCCGTGCGTCGTGCTGGCTCTGGAAAAGGAAGGCGACGCGGTCAAGGCGTGGCGCGATTTGATGGGTGCGACCGACCCGGCAAAGGCCGACGCGGGCACGATTCGCAAAGAGTTCGCCAACTCCATCGGCGAGAACGCCGTCCACGGCTCCGACTCCGAAGAGAACGCGACGATTGAAATCGCCTACTTCTTCAGCCGCCTTGAGCTAGTCTGAAATTAGTAAATCGT
>JBAVPI010000167.1:0-3334 GCA_049692915.1 Pyrinomonadaceae bacterium | reverse complement strand
ACCGGCCGCCGCCTCGCCGACGATGCGCAGACGCGCGGGCGCGTCCATCAAATCCTCTGAGCGCACCGCATAACCGTCCATCTGTGCGCGGTCGAACGGCGGCAGGTCTGTGTCGGCCCGCACGTCTTCGGCGAGCACGCGTCCGAGCGCGTCATCCAACTCGACGCGCTCGAAGGGAAGCGCCTGCGTCTGCTCGCGGATGATGCGGACGGCTTCTGTGACGGGAATCATGTCTGAAAGTTTAAGGTTCGGGTCGAGAAGTTCAAAGTCGGTGGAGGGAAGCATCGCGCCTTCATTCGCAGCGGCGCGCCTTTATTCGTCGCGCCCTTATTAATAGTGACGCTTTAATCTTAATTGATGGTGTCGCTTTAACCGTCGTCGCTATCCTTCTCTAACGTGAGGCGGTTCGTCGCGGGCGCGTCGTGCCGGTATCCGTCGAAGAGAAATCCGCCGAAGGGTTCGAGCATCTTTTCAATCAAAGCGATGACCGGCGCGGGATGTTTTTCAACGAACAGACTCTCGAACGCCTCTCGGAAACGTGCGGCGAAATCCGCGTCAACTTCCCGCAGCCGCGGCGGAATCGCCTTGCGACTCGCCGCCCACTCATGGCGCGAGAAAAGGAAGAAATCCGAGACGAGTTCGTAAAGTTGCGCGCCTGTGGCGACGAGGTCTTCGGGCGTGCGCGGGTAACGTATGTCGTCCACCGCGTCCGTTAACCTGTAACGCATCCGGCGAAAATCCTGTTCATCCCAACGCGGCGGCCCGGCGGCGATAAAGTCAACGGCTCGTCGCTTCAAACTCGCCGAGAAGTCGGACGGCGCGGGTATCTCGCGGCCTTCGACGATCATCCGCGCCAGCGACGGGCGACCATGTTTGGCGTCACCTTCCTGAAATGTGTCGTTGAGAGTCTCCGGGTCATGAACGAATGATTCGACGGGCCACCCCTCAAACATAAATGACTCGCGGTAGGAGTTGGGCAATGTTTGATAGACGACGACGATGTCGAGATCGGATGTGGGCGTGCCTTCGCCGCGCATCACGGAGCCTGCGAGAAACAGAACGGACGCGCGTGCGTGCCTCTCCGCGAAAATTCTCTGCGCCGCTTCCGTGGGATCAATTCTGTTCGTGCTTGCTGTCGGCATCTGCGTCGAACTCGCGCGCGAAAGTTACGGGCGGCTCTTGCTCTCTATCGTGAAAGACAAAACTTGCGAGACGGTAGCACATACCGCATCCGTTTTGTCACAGGAATTTTTTGTTGCATCGCCGACTCGACGGGCATACACTGCGTTTGTTTCGTGCGCAGCCACCCGTCGGTGTATTTCTACCGACGCCTACCTCACAATCAACCTTTACCCGACGCCTACCGGCACGGGCCGACACCTCGTAACAGCTTTCCCACTCATCGAAACCCCGGAGGACGCCACCGACATGAGGTCTCTCTCGAAACTTCTCGCAGTTCTACTCTTCAGTCTTATCTGTGCGACTTTGTACTTTGCCACAACCGCCAATCACGCGGCGACGTTGGAGCCGCTCGCCGCTTCGCCCTTCGCGATGCAGGACTTTCCCACGCCTCCACAGAAGATCACGAGCGCGCTCGCGGTCATCCCGCCGGACGCCACAGGCATCCCGACGCAGGGCAACATGAATTTGAATTCGTGGCTCACCTTCGTCGCGCTGAACTGGCCCGCGAACACCGCCACGTGCGGCCCTAACCTGAGCGGTTCTATTCTCTCCGGTCGGGGGCCGACCGTCTGGGAGACATACCTCGACGACTCGGACGTGTTCGTCAAGCCGCCCGCCACGCCGAGCGGATGGTGCGCGCAGACTCCGTCGGCGACGAAGGCCGCGCGGCTCGCACGCCTGCCTGCGAAAGTGCGCCTGCTCGCGCAACAACAGGGCGTGCGCAAACTCCTTTTCCGTCAGGCGAAGGCGTCGAAGAACTTGAGTCAGAGATTCCCCGGCATTGACGAGGCCGTCGGCGGCGTCCTGACCGACCAGAACGGTCGTTTCGTCCGTTATGAAGTGCGGCTCAACAGGGACGAGTACAACTTTCTCACCGCCCCGAAGAATAATCTCTGGAACCAGCGCGGGCAGGACAGCTATGCGCAGACGATTACTTTCCCCGTCGGCCCCAGTTCTTACGGCCCGACGGGCGCGATAGAAATCAAGGCTGCATGGAAGGTGCTCTCGGCGAAAGAGGTGAGCGGCGGGCGCTTCTATATGACGCGGGCCATCGTCTATAACGATGACAAGGACACGCCGAGTCCGGGGGTGAATCCCGTCACGCTCGGCCTCGTCGGCCTACACATCCTCCACAAGACGAGGTCGCAACCGACGTGGCTCTGGTCAACCTTCGAGCAAGTGGACAACCTGAAGCCGCCGCCGCATTCACCCTTTGGCGCGAAGGCGAGTTTCACCAACCCCGACTGCTCGCCGCTGACCTGCCCGCCTAACGTGCAGACCGCGCCCACGCCTTACACGGAACTTGACAAGAACGGCAAGCCGCTCAACAAGCCCGTGCAGGTCGTGCGACTCAACCCCGTCAACGACTCGATGGCGGAAAGCCTGAACGTCACATTTCAAAAGCTGCTGGCCGGTTCTGTGTGGGCCAACTACAAACTCATCAGCACGCAGTGGGTGGGCGAAGCCGGGACGCTCCCGAAACCCGCGTTCCTCGGAAACGCCGTGCTCGAAACTTTCATTCAGGGGCCTGTGCCGCCGTCTGACGGCCCCGTCGCATTCCCCGGCGCAGGCTACAACCCGTTCGGGCCGGGCGCAACGTCAAGCTGCCTGAAATGCCACAGCGTGGCGACGACTGCATCCGGCAAAGCCAAGTCCGATTTCAGTTTTATCATGGGCGAGGCGCAGTAGTTTTTAGAGACGATGCGCGTGGGCATGCGGATAGTTGATCTCCCCGATCAACCCAAACCTTGAACGGCCTGCGAATCCCTTCGCATTCAATCGAGGATGACGCAGAAAACACGAACAGCCACCCCTCAAGGATGGCTGTTCGTGCTGCGTTTGCCATTAGATAATGGCGGAGCCGACGGGACTCGAACCCGCGACCTCCGTCGCCTTTGTGTCTTTTTCGCCCAATTTACTATTCATTCACAGCCCTTAAAGCCGGCTGTTCCCCATTTGTGGGGATTTTGTGGGGACTGTTATCCCAGATTGATTCCACTGCAGCCCGCTTTCTACCTTCAAATGCGGAGGTTCTCTAAATTCTGTGTAAGTGGCGATAATCAACCATTCAGTCTCGAAAGGAGATTTGATTATGCCACCGATTCGACCCGAACTGCTCGATGAGCTGCTGAAAGACTACCGGAAGCCCGAT
>JBAVPI010000166.1:0-3103 GCA_049692915.1 Pyrinomonadaceae bacterium | reverse complement strand
CCGCGCTCGCCGGCCTAGTCGCCGCCGCCGTGCCGTTCCTCCACGTCGTCTGGAAAAGGCGCAAGCGTCTCAACGCGTTTCTCTCCCTGCTGCCGGACGCGCTCGAACTCATCAGCCGCGCCCTGTCCGCGGGCCACGCCTTCGCCGAATCGCTCCACATGATCGCCACAGAGATGCCGGAGCCGATTGCGACCGAGTTTCGCAAAACTTACGAGGAGCAGAACCTCGGCCTCTCGCTCAAACTCGCGCTCGGCAACCTGTACGAGCGCGTGCCGCTCTTAGACCTCCGACTCTGCATCACGGCGATTCTCATCCAGCGCGACACGGGCGGCAATCTCGCCGAAGTTTTAGAGAAGGTCGCGCACACCATCCGCGAGCGTTTTCGCATTCTGGAAGATTTGCGCACGCTGACCACTTCTTCGCGCATGTCCGCGTGGATACTCTGCGGCCTTCCCGTCTTCATCGCCGTCGCCGTCACCATCATGAACCCGGACTACATGAGCGTGCTCTGGAGCGACCCGCGCGGCCACAAACTGATGGCCGTCGCCTGCGCTTTACAGATCACGGGCATGCTCGTGATTCGCAAGATTCTCAACATCAAGATTTGAGGGAGGTGGATCGGCCATCGTCAATGGTGCGGGGCGAACTCCGTCTCCCACGGTTAACGATTCACCGTTCACGATTTACCAACATGATTTTCATCATCACCATCTCAACTTTCGTCTGCATCACGCTCGTCGCGATGGCTGCCTACTGGCTGATGTTTCGACCGCCGAGCGCGGCCACCGAACGGCTCAAGCGAATGGGCGGGGCTGAAGGAAGCGAGGGCGCACCCTCAGCCTTCACGGAAGATTCGCCCGTCGCCGCGCTCGCCGAAAGGGTCGCGTCGCCGCTCACCAGATTCGCGCCGCCTTCAGCCGCCGAAGCGGACAAGCTGCAAAGACAGTTGATGAACGCGGGCTATCGCGCGGAGAGCGCGCCCGTCATTTATCGCGGCCTGCAACTCGTCTCGCTCGTCATGTTTCCGGCGACGGTGGCGCTCGTCTGTGCCGTCGTCGGGCGACCGCTCAATAGCGCCGTGATGTGGATTCTCGCGGCCTTCGTCGCGGGCTTCATGCTGCCGCGCTACTGTCTCAAGCGGATGATTAAAGGCCGCCAGCAGCGCGTGCGTTGGGGACTCGCCGACGCGCTCGACCTGCTCGTCGTCTCCATCGAGGCGGGCCTCGGCTTGAACGCCGCGCTCATCCGCGTCGGCGAAGAGTTGAAGGACGTGCACCCGGAAATCAGCGAAGAGTTCGAGTTGACGAATCTGGAAATCCGCGTCGGGCGCGAGCGCGACGAAGCTTTGCGCAACCTCGCCGACAGGACGGGCGTTGACGACCTGCGCAGCCTCTGCGCGATGCTCATTCAGGCCGACCGCTTCGGCACGTCCATCGCCCGCGCGGTGCGCGTTTACGCCGACTCTCTGCGCACGAAGCGACGGCAACGCGCCGAACAGGCCGCGCAAAAAGCGGCGGTCAAACTTCTGTTCCCGCTCGCCTGTTTTCTCTTCCCGACGCTCTTCATCGCGCTGCTCGGCCCCGCGTTCATCAACCTCATGGACACGTTCGACAAGATGTGAGAAAGGCAAAAATCATGTTCAAAAGACGCGCCGTCATCGCCATCGCCATCGCTTTCTTCCTGACCCTCGGCTTCTCGTTCATGTGGAGCGTGGAGGGCGACGAACGCGACGGCGACACCGCCACCAACGTCATCGCGGCGAAGGATGCGCCCGCAGGAGCGAATGAAGCGGCCACTCAGACGAAGAAGGGAAATCGCTTCGCGCGCTTCTTCAAAGCGCCGTTCAAGGTCGTCGGCAAACTGATCGGCGTCGGTGGCGACGACAATAAGCTCGCACGCATGACCGACAGGGACGCGGGAAAGTTCGAGAGCGTCGGCGTCATGCGCTGGGAAGACAGGCGCAACGACGGGACGCGCGCATCGGGGACGGAAGGCACAGCGCGCGACTATCTCGAACGTGGCCGCACACTGCTCGAAGCGGGACAGTTGAATGAGGCCATCGGCGAGCTTTCGCGCGCCGCTTCGCTCGACCCGAAGTCGAGTCAGGCACACAGCCTGCTTGCACTCGCTTACGACCGCAAAGGTCTGCACGACCGCGCGAAGGATTCATACGAACGCGCGATTGACGTGGACGAGCATGATGCGCAGGCGCTCAACAATCTCGGCTACTCGCTCTACCTGAACGGCAACTACCGCGCGGCGGTTGATCGCCTGAAGCGCGCGGCGAAGTATGCGCCGAACGATGGACGCATTCTCAATAATCTCGCGCTCGCGCAGTGTCGTCTCGGCAAGTACGACGACGCTTACAAAAGTTTCTCGCGCGCGGGCGGCGAGTTCAACGGGCACACCAACGTCGCCGCGCTGCTCGAACGCATGGGCCGCGACGACGAAGCCGTCAAGCACTACGAACAGGCGCGCAGGCTGCAACCAGAAGCGCCCGACGTTCTTCGTCGCCTCGCAGACCTTTACGCGCGCACGGGCCACGCGAGCGAAGCGGATCAGCTGCGTCACGCCGTCGAGGCCGGTGACGCGAAGCAAGCAACCGCCAACGCAGGCGGCGGACGATAGAGAGATGACGTGTGCGGCATGATGAAAGAAAAACATCAGGCCGCCCGCCACTCATCAACACGCATTCATGCTTCATCATTTTCTCGGAACGGAGTTTGAGATATGTCGCACACGGGAATCTTAACGCGCGTCGAAATCGAGAGCATGGGGCCGCCCGTGCCGGATGAAATCGCCGACACGGACGTGGCCGCGAGCTTTTTGTGCGACCTCGCGCTCAAGCACGTCGCTCAGTCGCCGGAGCCGACGACCGCTTCCATCGCCGAAGAGATGCGCCTGCCGCGCGCCCTCGTCGAAGAGTTTTTGCATCACCTCTCGCGCGAGAAACTGATTGAAGTGAAGATGCAGGCGGCAATCGGCGCGACCCGCTACGCGATGCTCGAACGCGGTTGGGAACGCGTCGCGCGCGCACGCGAGATGTGCGGCTACACCGGCCCCGCGCCCGTCTCTCTACGCGACTACGCGCACATGATGCGCC
>JBAVPI010000165.1:0-32672 GCA_049692915.1 Pyrinomonadaceae bacterium | reverse complement strand
GTCTGCCGCAGCGAAAACTCGCCCTGCGCGCGCAAGACGCCTTCGCTCACCGTCAAACGCGCCTCTATCGAGTGGTCGCGCGTGACGCCGTGCAGCGACAACTTGCCGGAGATTCCGGCGCGGTACTGGCCTTCTCCCGTTCGGCTCGCCGAGATGCTCGTGCTCATGAAAACGATTTCCGGGTAGCGAGCGACTTCGAGCAAATCCTCGCGCATGGCACGCTCCATCTCGCGCCGATCCTTGTCGCTCACCTTGTTGACCACGGCGAGCGAGTCGGCCTGCACGAGCATCAACAGCGATGCGGATTCGAGCGTGCCGGGAACGAATCGGGCGTCGCCCCCGAAGCCGCAAATCGCGATCACGGGATCGTGGCCGAACATGGAGAGCAAACCGTCAGCCGACCCCTGCACGGTGAACCGGCTGCGGCCTGCGTCTATGGGATAGCGAACTGCTGCGCCTTCATTCACGCTCATAAATGTTTAGCGAACCGGATATACATGCTCATCCACTGCTCACGTCGCCTGCCGCTCATGGCGCTTAAAATCCGCGTGTGGAATATCAAACACGAATCACAACGCGTTGCGAACGACGCGACGCACAATCTCCGTCGTCAATCCGAAGACGAGGTGCGAGGCGAACGAATAAGCGTGTATCGAGAGCGGATATTCCGCCGGAGATTTTGAGAGACCGGCGGCAGGCACGATGCCTTCGTCCGCGATGAGCCAGACGGCTGCGCCGAACGGCAGGCCGGCCCCGGCTTTAACCTCCGGCAGCACTTCCACCACAGCGCCGTACAATGCGCCCGATGTCACGCCCATCGCATAGTGGAGGGCGACGCCCGCGGCCTCCTTCTCTCGCTCCGTTAATTCCTGACCGGAGATGCCGACGGAGACGGCGTTGGCGAGTCGTTCGGGCGCGTCGTCTTCTTCGCTGTCTTTACCCTGAGATTGCAGTTCGCGCCCGACGCCCTTCCGCGGAGAGCCTTGCTGCAAACTTTGCGCGCCGTGCGATCTCTCTTCGCCTTCGACTATCTTGCTCAACAAGGACTGGAACTGATTCATCACGGCGGACGCAGCCAGACCGCCGACGACGCCCGCCGCCAATCCCTTCCACACATTGCCTGCGCGGTCTCGGTCGCCGCGTTCGCTTCTTCGCTTGCGATGGTTATTCATTACATTCTACTGATTTTGATGTAGCGCTTGATGTCGGGCAGGCTGACGACGACTGCGGCGGCGGCAAGCAACAATGCCGCGCCCCCGACGAACGACCACATACTCAGACCGGACGGTCGGCTTCCTCTTCTCTCCAGCGATTGATTTTGCTTCATGACAGCCCATCTCCTCTTCACTTAAATATTACTCACACAGTCGCCTTGCGACGCTCCTCTTCGAGAATTTTCCAGACCAACGACTCGACAATCCGAACGGCTTCGTCCACGGCCTGCTGCACCGGCTGGCTCAAACCCATATACCCATCTTCGGATTCAAGCGGCGCAGGCTCGCACCCGACCAGCAAGATGCGCTTAAACTCGCCGCCCATTGACTTGACCATCGCGAGCACCTTCATCGGATTCATGCCGTGCGTCTCGACCATCATGCCTTCGGCGTCGAGGTCATTCAGTTCGTCGAGGTCAGGCTCGATGGTATAGAGCGTGCCCGGCTCTCCGCCGCGCGGAGTCGCGTCAATGAAGATGGTCACTTCGTAGCCGTCTAGGAGTGCGTATGCGAGATCGAAGCCGCGTATGCCGAAGTCAACGACGCGCACCTCATCCGGCAATTCGCGGCGGGCCAGCACCCTCGCCACCTCAGAGCCGAAGGCATCGTCGCCGAGGAAGATGTTGCCAATCCCTGCGATGAGAATGCTCGCCTGCGTCATGCGTTTTTGCCGTCCTCGCCCGCGAGCGCCAGCGGCTCGACCTCTTCGGGCGAGAAAAAGAAGCGGTGGCCCGGTTGCCTGAGCATCCCCATGTCTCGCCCCGGATCGTCTTCGAGGACGACCGCGAGATGCACCTTGTCCTCGTAGTCCTGCTCGATTGATTCGATGACGGCGATTTGCCCTGCGAGCGCGAGGTCGAAGATGTCGCCGCCCGCGCGTGGCCGCAAGCGGACGCGGTCGCCGATCTTGACCGGGACGCCGCGCACCTGCACCTCTTCGACCGGCGTCTTCTCTTCGAGCAGTTGCCATTCCCATTCGTTCATTGCTCGTTTTCCTCGCGTGGACGAACGGTGCGCATTGCGCCGTGGAGTTTCATCATTTGTTCGGCGGGCAGCCGCTCAGTCCGCTCAAGAAGCAGGCGCGCGCGCTCGTCAACGCCGCGCATCTCTCGCTTCTCTGCATCGGTCAGCGTCATGATGCGAAGGGTCAGAATCTCGTCTATCTCCGTTCCGTCGAAGAGGTCGCCCGCCGATTCGGGCGCGATCTGCGGATAGTCGTAAAGAATAATCGGTGATGAGAGCAGCAAATCCCGCTCTCCCTCTTCGCCGACCAAGACCGGCCACGTTCCGACGTTGCGGCACGAGGCCGCGACATCGCGTAGGGCCTCCGGCGTTTCGAGCAACGAGACGAACTCGCCGTCGTGCACGGCTAAGATCGTGTGGGTCGAGACGAGCGAGCACATCAGCGCCTCGTCGCGGCTTTTTAGCTGCGCGTCACCGAGCGCCGTTCGATTCAAGATACGCACGGTGACTTTGCACAATCCTTCGCTCACGCCTTCGGCTGCCACTTCGACTGAGCCTTCGATTGCCTGCTGCTTGCGGACGATTACCCCGACCGTCTGCCCGTCCTGTTCCTTCAAAAATTCCATCTCGCGGTTTGACGGAAAGTTGAAAGCCTGTCGTCGGCCTTGAGAGACGAGTTCATTCAACTTAAGACCCTGCAAGCTCACCTCACGCTCGACGGCTTCCTGCCACGTTTGATAAAGCTGACCGGCGACCTCGATGGCAGCGACCGTTTGGAAGTCAGGCTCCGAATCTTTTGCCGACTCATGCTGTGCGGGGGTCACTTGGCCCACCTCACGCGCGAGCAGATGCAGAAATCTCACCTTCAGATCAAGCGTCGCCTCTTCGCCGTCCTTCACGATGCACTCCGTCTGCATCGTCCAAGCCTCTGTGCCGCCTTGCGCCTCGCTGTAGCTTTGCGGGCAGAGCGCGCCGAAGTTCCAACGCTGCTGATTCTTGACCGACGAAGCGCGGTAGGGGTAGAGGATGTACCCTTCGTAGAGCACGGCGTTGGCAATCTTTTCCACCCGGTCGAGATTCATCATGGTAGTTATGAACGATGAGAGATGAGCGATGAATCAGTGGATTTTTCTTCGGGTTCGTCTCTCCCCGTTCGGCGTTCCTCGTTGAGAAGACTCTCCAACGCCCCCTCCCACGTCGGCAATCCGCGACGCATCTTGTATTGCGACAAACGCTCGAACACGTCGCGACGCAACGAGAGCCACGCGCTGTTCGGATAATAGTGATCCATCATCTCTCGCCACACGCGCACGGGCAGTTTGTATTTAGCCTCTCTCTCCCATGAAATCTGCGAGACTTGCAAAGCCCCATCCTCCGCTTCGTAGAAGACAGTCCCGCTAAAAAGCATGAGCAGAGGGACTTCGCCATCTTCCAGACCGGCAAAATATTTCGTGGCGGCCACGTTGAAGTCGAACGTGCAGGGGACAGGCAGTTCGACGAGCGCGCTGCCTTGAAACGGCGTCACGACCACGCTCGCGTGCGTCCACAACGTCGTGCGAAGCGTCTGTCCCCAGCGCTCCGGCTCGCCGAAAAGGTCGAGCAGACGCCCCTGCTCGCGCTCGTTATAACGGCGGCGCGTCGCCTCGATCTGAATCTGGCAGCGCAGCGCGACCGTGTGAATCGGCTCAGAGGCGTCCGCGTTGTTGATCCGCAGTTTGAACGACAGCAACGGAGACGCCGCGTAAGTGACGGCTTCGGCTCCCTCGATCTGGAAATTCAAATCAGGCATTTGTCGTCGTTCTCACCGGAGTTGTCGTCGCTCTCACCGGCGTGGAGCGTTTTTTCAACCCGTCGTAAAATTGCCCGATCTCACGCCAGACCTCCGTGCCGCCGGAGAGTCCGCGCCAGTGCGCGCGAATCAGTCCGACCAGTTTGTAGCACTCGTCAATCGGCACAAGGTAGTATTCCCGCTCGCCCCCCACACGCTTGACGAGCAGGGCTTCAACGTCCGCCTCCATCTCACGCAAGACCGGATTGTCCGCCACGATCTCATTCCACGAATCGAGCGCGAGCAGCGATTCGGTCGGGCCTGCCGGACTCGGATAGAGTGCAATCACTCTGTTGTCCGGCGTGCTGTTGTAAAAAAAGGCCAGTTGAATCGGAATCATCAAGCTGTCCCACTGCCCGTCCGTCAACTCGAAGTCAGGCAAGGCACGGATGCGACGCGGCACGCGTTTATATTTCGTGCCCGTCTGCCCGCTGAAGAGGATGGCGCAAGCCTCGCAAGCGCATGACAGTTGCCTGCTTGCCGGTTCGACGAGGTGTTGATGCTCTGCTGCCAGTTCGGCGCTGCACATCTCACAACGCTCCACGAGCGACGAGCGCGGGCGCACAAACCGGCGCAGGGCTGCGAGTGGTGATGGCCCCTGACCTCTATCATTCGAGTCCTGATTCATAAAATGTCGGGATGCGAACGGCTGATTCGAGAAATGCGCTCCGTCATTTGCGCCCGGTCTTTCAAGCCGCGATTCGCATCCCCTGATTCGCAATCGCTTTATGCCGGAGGCATGTTCGGGCTGTTCGGATCAATCGGGTCTCTGTCCTCCGGATTGATGCTCGTGGAGTTTCTCGCCGTCGAACCGCCCGCGGGACGCTCCCCGCCCGCGTCTTCATCATGATCGTGGCGACCGGGTTCCTTACCCTCCATCGAACTTTTTTCCTCGCCCTTAGCCGTGCCCGCATCATGCGAAGGCGCATCGCTTGTCGTCTCTTGTTCCGCCATTATGCTGTTCTCCCTTCACTCTTGCTTTTTAGCCTGCCCAGTTGCACCAGACCGGCGGAGGCCGAAGGCTCGGCCAACCCCTCGACTTCAAGCGCAACCAGATCGGGCGCGGCGTCATAAATCGCGGCCTCGATGGATTGCTTCAGCGTCGTAGCCGTCGAAGGACAGCTACCACCCTTGCTTTGCAGCCGCACGCGGACGACGCCCTCTTCAATCGAGAGCAACTCCACGTCGCCGCTGTGCGATGCGAGCGACGGGCGCACTTTGTCGAGCGCCTGCCGCACACGCGTTTCGAGTTCCAGAGGATGCAGCCCGTACAGCAACAGCATTCCTCCGATCAGGTCGTCGCGCGCAAAATCGTTGATGACGGACTGGCCCGCGACTCCCGCCTGCGCGGTGATCTCCATCATCCGTTCCAACCCCGCGCCGTGAAATTCCATCAGCGACTGTAGAAGCTCCACGGCGGCGGCGCGCGCTTCCGCGTCGGAGATCGTCTCCACCTTGCGCGTCAACTCTTCAATCCGCTGAATCAGTTGTTGAGATTCCATATGTCGTGAATCGTGAGTCGTGAATCGTGAATCGTGAATCGTAAATAGAAACTGCTTATCTCCTATTCACGATTCACGATTCACGATTCATGCGCTTCCTATTTCATCGTGCCGAACATCGGCGAGTGGCGAGTTTCAAGGACTTTGCCGTTGCCGAGATACATGTGGACGCCGCAGGGCAGACATGGATCGAAGCTGCGCACGGTACGCATGATGTCTATGCCCTTGAAGTTTTCGGGGCCGTTCTCCTCAAAGATGGGCGTGTTCTGCACCGCATCTTCATAGGGGCCGGGCGTGCCGAAACTGTCGCGCGGCGTCGCGTTCCAAGGCGTCGGCGGATACGGGTGATAGTTGGCGATCTTGCCGTCGCGGATGACGACGTGATGCGAGAGCACGCCGCGCACCGCTTCGTGGAAACCGCAGCCGATGGCGTTCTCCGGCACAGTGAAAGGCTCCCACGTCTTCGTCCGACCGGCGTGCAACTCTTCGAGCGCCTTCTCGGCAAAGTGCAGGGCGGCGGCGGCGGCGTAAGCCTGAAAGTAAGTCCGCGCGCGGTCGCGCTCGATGGCGTTCGACCACTGCGGAATCTTCCACTCGAACTCGACTTCATCCTTGAGGGCCGTCTTCGGCAGGTAAATCTTGACGCTGTTGCCGGTCGCCTTGATATAGCCGATGTCCACGATGCCTGCCAGAGCGGTTGACCAGAGACGCGCGAGAGGCCCGCCGCCCGTGTCGAGCGCGAGGTATTTTTTATCGCCCGGTTCCTTCTCGCTGTACCAGCGCGGGCACATCACCCAACTGTACTTATCGTCGAAGTCGCGCTTCTGCGGGCGCGGCGTCGTGGTCTGATTCCAGGGGTGACGTTGATCAACCGGATTGCCGAGCGGGTCGGTCTTGACGAACGTTTCGCCCTCCTGCCAATCGTCGTAATAAGAATGGCCGAGCAGGATGCGTATGTTGAGATTGATGTCAACCAGATTGTGCGTGACCGCTTTGCCGTCCACGATGACGCCCGGCGTGACGTACATCGCCTTGCCCCACTCGTCCATGTTCTCATATTTGTAGTCGCACACAGCCGGGTCTTGAAACGATCCCCAGCAACCGAGCAGGACGCGGCGCTGTCCCACCTTCTCGTAACCGGGCAGGGCTTCGTAGAAGAAGTCGAAGAGGTCGTCATGGAGCGGCACGACCTTCTTCATGAACTCGACGTACCTCATCAACCGGACAATGTAGTCCGTGAAGAGTTGCACGGTCGGGACTGTGCCGACGCCGCCCGGATAGAGCGTCGAAGGATGGACGTGTCGGCCTTCCATCAAACAGAACATCTCGCGCGTGTAGCGGCTGACGTGCAGGGTCTCGCGGTAAAATTCCCCGGTGAAGGGATTCAAGGCCGTCATGATGTCGGCGATGGTGCGGTAGCCGTGGTCGGCGGCGTGCGGGGCTTCCGTGTGTTTCGCCTTCTCCCAGACTCCCGGATTCGTCTCCTTGACCATCTGCTCGCAAAAGTCAACGCCGACCAGATTATCCTGAAAGATGTTGTGGTCGAACATGTACTCGGCAGCCTCGCCGAGGTTGACGATCCACTCGGCGATGGCGGGCGGGCGCACGTCGAACGCCATGTTCTGCGCGTAGCAGGCGCAGGTCGCGTGGTTGTCGCCGCAGATGCCGCAGATGCGGCTCGTGATGAAGTGGGCATCGCGCGGGTCTTTGCCCTTCATGAAGATCGAGTAGCCGCGAAAGATCGAGGAGGTCGAGTAGCACTCGGCGACCTCACGATTCGCGAAATCAATTTTGGTGTAGATACCGAGGCTGCCGACGATGCGCGTGATCGGGTCCCAATTCATGTCCACCAGCGTGCGCGGCTTGGCCGGAGCCTTCGTACCAACTGTCGTTGTCGTACTCATTCTCGTGTCGCTCCTTAATTAATAGGACTTGGGCTGGTAGCCGGTGGTCAGTTCAGTACCCGTGTGCCGCCACTTCGGTTCCTTGTTGACCGTCGAGTTAGTGATGGCGCGAAGCCTGCGAATCATGCGCCCGTAGATGCCGATGGTGCCCGCGGAGATTTTTGCGCCCGGCGGCTCGTCCATGAACGGCATGAACTTGTCAGGGAAGCCGGGCATCGTGCAGCCGATGCAGATGCCGCCGACGTTCGGGCAACCGCCGATGCCTGCCATCCATCCGCGCTTCGGCACGTTGCAGTTAACCACAGGCCCCCAGCAGCCCAACTTGACGATGCATTTGGGCGAGCCGTACTCGGTGGCGAAATCGGCCTGCTCGTAATAGCCCGCGCGGTCGCAGCCTTCGTGGACGGTCTTGCCGAAGAGCCACGTCGGGCGAAGCTGCGCGTCGAGCGGAATCATCGGCGCGAGTCCCGCCAACTGGTAGAGCAAGTAGAGCAGCGTCTCCATGAAGTTGTCCGGCTGAACGGGACAACCGGGGACGTTGACGATGGGAAGACCGGCCTTCGATTTCCAGTCCCAGCCGAGATAGTCTGCGAGGCCCATGCAGCCCGTCGGATTGCCCGCCATCGCGTGGATGCCGCCGTAGGTGGCGCACGTGCCGATGGCGACGACGGCCACCGCCTTCGGAGCGAGCCGGTCAATCCATTCGGTCGTCGGGATCGGCTGGTTCGTCATCGGGTCGTTACCGAGCGCCGCCCAGTAGCCTTCCGCTTTGATGTTCTCGTTCGGAATCGAACCTTCAATGACTAGGACGAAGGGATCAATCAAGCCCTGCTCGGCCTGATACCAGTACTTCATAAAGTCGTCGCCGACTTCATAAGCCAGCACGGGATTGTGCAGATGCACTTTCGGGAGACCCGGTATCGCCCCCATCACCACGTCCTCGACGCTCGGCTGCGTCGCGGCTGTGATGGAAACCGTATCGCCGTCGCAACTCAACCCGGCTGTGATCCAGAGAATGTGCACCTCTTTGACCGCAGGTGGCCGCTGAGTGACCCGACCGTATGGAGCAATTTCTGCTGCCATCGCTGTCTCTCCTTTCAGTCTGTATATGAAAACAATTTGGTGGAGGGTCGGTTTGCGGCTCTTGCACAAACGCGGCGCGACCATCATTACCTGTCACACCTAAGGGAACTGGCTCACTGTCCCGGCCAATCCCTCACGCTCACAACAACACCGGCGCGCAACTAACTCTGAGGATGGACATAGAAGCAGGGGCTGCTTCTTTCCGTAAACTGGGGATTTACGGAGCGGGCGGGGGATATAGAAACGGGCAATCGAAAAAAATCAGTGAAGGGTTCAGCGCAACGTTTTGCGGAGAGTGTCGGGTCGCTCCGTGACGGGATGAATGCTTCGCTGAGAAAGTTAATCCTACTTCGCTACCACAAATCTCTTTTTAATATGTGTGCAGTCTAACGCCGCCCTATTTTCGTGTCAACAAAATCCTCGCCGGCGGTGGTGTCAACATTTACCATTCGCATTTGAGTTTGAGTTTGATTATTTCATTGATGAGAAACTTGGCGAACCCCTCTTGAATCCAGAGTTTGATAGCCGCAAACTTTATAGCCCCAAGCGTACAGCCCGAACGTGTCACTTTAGCTGATGGATTCTGCGCGGTGTGCTCATAGAAACGTCGCCAAATCATCCGCTCAACTCTGAAAGTTGCTCATATCAAGCTGAAAGTCGCTCATATCAAGCTGAAAGCTGCTCATATCAAGGTAAAACTCCGTCGCTCAAGCCTGAAAGTCTCTTTCTCACGCGCAAAAGTTGATTTCTCTAAGGTGACAGCCGCTCTCTCAAGCGTGAAAGTTGGTTTCTCGAAGGCAAAAGTTCAATTCTCAAGACGAAAAGTTGTTCTCTCAAATGTGAAAGTTGCTCTCTAAAAAGCAAAAGTTCAACGTAAAAGCCTGTCAGTCGCATTCTCAAGGCGGAAACCTGTTCGCTCCGGCGCGCGGGGCGTGGTTGCTGTAAAAAGGGGCGTGGTTGCTGTAAAAAGGGCTTTTCAAAGTCGAGGATTTCTATATAATCGCTCGCGCCGGAGCGGGGCCTCTCCGTCTATCCCGGCGTTCCCCAAACTCGCCTCGAAGGTTTCCCTTCGCCCCTTCTCTGGCTTCACTTCCATAGGAGAACAATTTTATGAAAGACACCGAAAGGCGTCGCTTTGAAATGTTTTTACGCGTGCAAGCGCAGGGGCGCGAACACGCCGCCCTGTTCCCTTCGACGAGTTTCGCGGGCGAACAGTTCAACACACTCTCGGCGGTGGTCGCGGAGTTGGAGACACACGCGAGCGCGCAGGCCGCCGGACTCGGAGCGGCCAGACAGGGAGCGAGCGGTAAGGCCGCGGCGCGCGACGAGTTGATGCACGACCTCGAAGCCATCAGTCGCACGGCGCGTCCGCTGGAGGCCACGTCGCCCGGTATCATCGAACAATTCCGCGTCCCTCATAACAAGAGTAATCAGGCAGTGCTTGCGACGGCACGCGCTTTCGCCGACGCCGCCCTGCCGCTCAAGGCGGAGTTCGTCAAGCGCGGGATGCCCTCCGATTTTATCGAAGAGTTGAAGGCCGACATAGAGGCGTTCGATAAAGCCGTCACACTCAAGATCGAGGGCCGCGATACGCATGTTATTGCCACCGCCGCGATTGACGAACTCATCGAGCGCGGCATGGGGGCCGTCCACGAACTCGATCCCATCCTGCGCAACACCTTCGCGGGCGACCACGCCAAGCTCGCCGGTTGGTTAAGCGCCTGCCGCGTCGAACGCAAAGCGCGTCGCCGCAAAGCGGAGGACGATACTCCGCATGAGCCTAAACCGGCTTCTAAAGACGCCGATACGACTCCGAACGGCGTTTAGTTTTCGCCACACCCCTGCAAGGTTCGAGTTCACGAGCCTTAGTCCGTATAAAAGAAGGCCACGGAGATGCCCCGTGGCCTTTTAACTCCTTCAATATGTAAGGATGTAAGGGACGCCGTGCCCCGCAGGTCTTATATCGCACGACGCACGGCACGCCGCACCAACTCGGTCGTTAGACCATAGACGAAGTGCGAGGCGAGCGCGTAGGCGTGTGTGGAGAGCGGGTATGCGGTCGGCGCTTTCGAGAGTCCGAGCGCGGGCAGGGCGGCTTCATCCGCCAACAACCAGACGGCTGTGCCGAACGGCAGACCCATGCCCGCGGTCGAGGACGGCAACACCTCCGCCACAGCCCCGTACACCGCGCCCGACGTTGCTCCCATCGCGTAGTGGACGGCGGGGCCTGCGATCTTTTTTTCACTCTTCGTCAACTTGTGATCGAAGACGTTCTCCGAAATCGCTTCCGCCGTCTTCACCGTCGCGTCGTCGCCCTCTTCGCCGCCCTCCTTCGACTTCTTCTTTTTCCCCTTTTTTCCGCCGTCCTGCATCTCTTCCACGCCCTCGGCCAGCTTGCCCCACAGAACCTGAAACTCATTCATCGTCCACGACGCGACCAGCCCGCCAATCAGACCCGCCGCCAGACCTTTCAACACCGCTTCGCCATGAACCTCTCTCGTCCGTTTAACCTCTCTCATCGCTTCCCTCCCTTTCCATCTTCTGCTCAAACGATCTCAACCTCTCGAAGCGTCCTCAATCGCCTTGCCTTCACGCCGCCCCTGAGTCTTGGGTGATGCCGAACGTCGTCGCTTTGTAACGGCGCGCAGTCGTTGAAACGTAACTGATTCGGGCGCGCTCAGAAAAGTTCGTTCAGCTTATCGCGGAAGAGAGTCAGCGCAATGCGGCCACCGCCGGGCGTCCCCTTCGCCAGCGCCTCTGCGAAATGTGCCGCCTGCCACGCGGCGATCTTGGAAGGCATCGGCGGCTCGTTCGGGTCAACCAGCACCTCGACGAGCGCGGGACGGCCCGACGCGATGGCGCGTTCGAGCGCGGGGCGTATCTCTTCGGGCCGCTCGACCGTGAAGCCGACGCCGCCGCACGCTTCGGCGTAGAGCGCGAAGTTGATGCTGTGCAGATCGCAGCCGTATTCCGGATTGCCTAAGAAAACAATCTGCTCCCACTTAATCTGGCCTAAAGAATTATTCTTGATGATGACGACGATGATCGGCAGATTGTATTTAACGGCGGTGGCGAACTCGCCCATCAGCATCGTGAATCCGCCGTCGCCGACGAAGGCGATGGACTGGCGTTCTGGGAAAGCGACCTTCGCGGCAATCGCATACGGCAGGCCCGGAGCCATCGTCGCCAGCGTGCCCGAACAACTGAACTTCTGAGCGCCCTTAATCTTGAACTGGCGCGCAATCCATGTCGTGTTCGTGCCCGAATCCCCGCTGATGATGGCGTCGTCCGCGGCGAGTTCCGACAATTCCCACGCCACGCGCTGCGGCTTGATGGGCACGTCGTCGCGCATCGCACGCGCACGCATCAACTCCCACCATTCCTTC
Source organism: Pyrinomonadaceae bacterium (assembly GCA_049692915.1). Classification (GTDB taxonomy): domain Bacteria; phylum Acidobacteriota; class Blastocatellia; order Pyrinomonadales; family Pyrinomonadaceae; genus JAIVJG01. Next base: position 20,792 of record JBAVPI010000165.1, on the reverse strand, counting down.
ATGCCTGCCTGTGCCGCTTCGAGAAAACTTCGATCCTCTTTGCGCGTGACGAAACGGGAGAGCGCCTTGACGGTCGCTCCGGCGTCGCCGACGAGACCTACTTCGACGGGATAGCGCAAACCGATTCTGTCGGCCTGATCGTCAATCTGCACGCCCTTCGCCTGACCGGGCTTCGGCAAATATTCCATGTACGGAAAAGAAGTGCCGACCATCAAGAGCGCGTCGCATCCCTCCATCGCTTCCTGCGAGGGCGTCGTGCCGAGCAAGCCGAGTCCGCCCGTCGTCAACGGATGATCGTCGGGCACGACCGCCTTGCCGAGCAGCGCTTTCACAACGGGCGCGCCGAGTTTGTCCGCGAGTTCGATAATCTCGTCGCCCGCGCCGAGCGCGCCCTGACCGACGAGCAGCACGGGCTTCTTCGCTTCGTTCAAGAGGAAGGCCGCGATCTTCAACTCCTCTTCCGGAGGGACGGCGACCGCGCGCGACCAATGGCTCGTCGTCGAGCCTGCGCGACGATGAAGCGAGCTTTTGCCGGAAGGGGCGACATCCTGATAGTCAACGGGGAAAGTTATATGCGCGACGCCGCGATGATTGAGCGCGTGGCGGCACGCTTCGTTGACGAGCATCTCGACCTGCTTCGGATTGATGACCTCCTGATTATAGACGCACACGTCTTCAAACAGGCGCGTCATGTTCACTTCCTGTTGAAAGTTGCTGCCCTTGAGATCGGAGAAGGTCTGACCCGTCACGGCGAGCACGGGAGCGCCGTCCATCTTCGCATCATAGAGGCCGTTGAGAAGGTGTATGCCGCCCGGCCCCGAAGTGGCGAGACAGCAACCGAGTCGTCCAGTGTATTTCGCATAGGCGCAGGCCATGAAAGCCGCCGCCTCTTCGTGTCGCACCTGTATGAAGCGCACACGTTCCTGCCGCACACGCAACGCCTCCATGATGCCGTTGATGCCGTCGCCGGGCAGACCGAACACTGTGTCAACGCCCCAATTAATGATGCCTTCGACGAGTACCTCGGCGGCTGTCTCTGCCATGTGCGCTCCTCTGCGATGAATCATGCGCGAGACTTTGAGTGTCTCGCCTCGTTGCCGTTTCCTTTTCACACCGATGTAGAAATTCATGGCCGGTTGAAGCAAGCGGCCCTTGCTACATCACACCGTTGGCGATGAAAGCACCACAGTCTCGCGCCCCTGTGTCGCGCTTCTCACAAGAGTTATGGTTTTCGCTTCCCCGGCGGGGGCGCCTTTCGCGCGAATTTGCCGCAAGGCGTGCCGCCGGACATGACGGGAACGCGACATCCTCAGCTTTAACGCGTGCCCGACGATACAACACATATGGCATCCAAGAGCATCTGATGTTAAAGCGACAAACGTGTGGGCAGGCAGACTTTTTTTACGAGTCGTGCACGGATTTTTAACCCTTTGGACGATTCGGCATGTTTACCCGACGCGATGTCTTGAAGATAAAGCAGAGGGGCGAGGAAATTTTAATGAGTAAGAAAGTTATCAAGACCGACGAAGAGTGGCGACGGGAATTGACGCCGGAGCAGTACCGCGTGGCCCGGCAAAAGGGCACGGAGATGCCGTTCACGGGCGAGTATCACGCTTCGCACGAACAGGGCACATACAAGTGTGTGGCCTGCGGCAACGAAATCTTCACTTCCGACGCGAAGTTCGATTCGGGCTGCGGCTGGCCTAGTTTTACAGCCCCTGCGTCCGGCGACAGCGTTCGCACGGAGACGGATAGCAGCCTCGGAATGACGCGCACAGAGGTCTTGTGCGGGAATTGCGACTCGCACCTCGGACACGTCTTTGATGATGGCCCGCAACCGACCGGCCAGCGTTATTGCATCAACTCCGTCGTGCTCGATCTGGAAAAAGAAAAATAACCGTTCGTTCGTCAGGCAGGGCGGACGAACGCGTGTGTTCGTATCTACAGTTATCAGTCTGGATATAAGGGATGATCATGAAAATTATGACAGGCAAAATTCCGGCTCTCATCGCGATGCTCGCCATCGCCATCGCGGCGGTGGTCGCGACTCCGAAGCATGACGCGCGAGCGCAGCAACACCGTGCGGCTGCCGTCAAAGGCGGGCAGGTGGCTGTTTTCGCGGGTGGCTGTTTCTGGGGCGTCGAAGCCGTCTTCGAGCACGTCAAAGGTGTGACGGGCGCGACGGTGGGATACACGGGCGGGGCCGCCAAGACCGCTCATTATGAGATGGTCAGCACGGGCCAGACCGGACACGCCGAAGCGGTGCGCGTGACTTACGATCCGGCACAAGTCTCGTATGAACAACTGCTCAAGGTGTTCTTCTCCGTCGCACACGACCCCACGGAACTGAACCGACAAGGCCCGGACACCGGCACGCAGTACCGCTCGGCCATCTTTTACGCGAACGAAGAGCAGAAGAGCGCGGCGCAAGCCTACATCAACCAGCTCAATCAGGCGAAAGCCTTCGAGCGTCCCGTCGTCACAGAGGTCGCGCCCCTCAACGCTTTTTATCAGGCCGAAGCGTATCATCAGAACTACGCCACGCAGCACCCGGAAGAGGCTTACATCGCCATCAACGATCTGCCGAAGGTGGAGAATCTGCGCAAGCAGTTCCCAGACCTGTACGCCGCGCCTGCCGGGAATTGAAGACCGCCGGAGAGGACGACACGCGCCCTCGTCTCAACAGAGTCGCGCGACCGTCTCAGCGAAAACTAAAGCGGGCCGCCTTATCCGGGCGACCCGCTTTGTTTTGCGTCAACGAGTTTTTTTACTCCGCGTCGAGCCGGAAAAATTCCGTCGTTCAAAATTCTTTCGGCTCGTCGGCCCGCTCGCTTACCAGCGCATGGGCACGAGGTCAGGGCCTGCGACGAGTTCGCCCGTAATGCTGTTCTCGCCGACGCCGGGCGCGCCCGTGTGATAGTGGCCGACGTGAATGGCGTACCAGACGACGAGATCGCCGCCCGTCGAGATCGGCTGGTTGTTGACGAAAGCATCGAGGTTGGCCGCCGTGCCCGTGCGGACGGTGCTGTCGTCCAATTCGGTGGCGCTGTAGTTCAGGAACCACATGTCTCCGCCGCCGTAGGTGTCCGTCACCGCCGTGCCGTCATTGAAGTTCGGGCGAATCTGATATGAGTGGCGCGTGACGGGATTGTCCACGACGTAAGGCAGCAGATTCTTGCGGTAACGTTTCGCCTCGGTGGTGATGGGAATGTAAAGCGGCAGGGGTTTGAGCGTGATGCCGCCCGTGCTGTTCTCGCTCGATTCGAGCACGCGATTGGGCGAACTGCCGTCAATGTCGAAATCGAAGCGCCAGTAGGCATGATGATGGTGGCCGTTGCAGGTGCAACTGTTGGCCGTCGCGCCCATCCCGAAGCGCGGGCTGATCGTGCCGTCGGCGTGAAATCCCCACTCGCTGATATAGCGATACCACCCGGCGGACATCTCGCTGACGAGAATCGTCGCGTCGCCCTGCGTGTAATAGGCGATGCCCTGAAAGTTGCCGACATCAACGTCCGTGTCGAGTTGCGTGGTGGCGGGGATGGTGCAGGAGCGCACGCCCGGCGTCACGGTCGTGCCGTTGGTCGGGTCGGCGCTAAAGGCGCTTTCAGCGTATTCCCAATCGCGGTACGGCCCGCACAGATTGCTGTCGTACTGCACGTTCAAGATGGGCACGTGCGCGCGCTTCAAAACAAGACGGCCTCTGTAATAGACATTTTGCAGTTCAATGCCGGAAGCGTCCGCGCCCGAAGAGGCTGAAGGCCTGATGGCCAGAAAACTCCACAGCTTCGTGCCGTCCTGCGCGTTGATTTTGAAAAGATACTGACCGGCGACGCCCCTGCCGGTGGACGAACCGCTCGACGACCCGCCGCATGTCGCGGCATTGACGGCCCTCGAAGTCGGCGGCGCGCCTTCGGCGAACCTGAGCACAGTGCGCCGCGACAAATTCACCGCGACCACTTCGTTCGTGCGCTCGACCGATTTGTCCGACGAGTCTTTCGCCATCAGACCGACGTTCACGATGCGCTCGGCGCGGCCTCTGGATTTCTCCGGGGTATAGAGGGGCGGCATCGGATGATAGACTCCCACGCGCTCGTCCAGAATGGCGGGGCCGAGTTTCGGGTCTGACTTTAAGATGGCGGCGGCCTCGTCCAACTCTTCGTTGCTCGGCAGCGGCTGCGTCGCGGCGGTGGTCACGACGACCGTTTCCGGTCGGTCGAAACTCCCTTCGGCGACGATGGTCAGGTCGTTGGTGTAGTCATAGAAAGTGCCGCGGTAGCGACTCGGCGGGATGAGTTCCGCGCTCGCCTTTTCGTCCGGCAGGACGAGATCGAACGAGAGCAGGCGATAGCGTGTGCCCTTCAGATAACGCCTCACCTGCGCGTGTTTGGCGAGTCGCGCCGATGCTTCGTCGAGCATCTCCTGCGTCGGCCCCCACGGCTTCACCTCTACCTTCATCGGCTCGGCGTCGCCCGGCGCGTTGCCGCGCTTGGCCTCGGAGAAGTTAGTCGCGCGCGTCGGAAAGACGGCGGTGCAAACCAGTAGGGAGACGAGGGGGAGCGTGAACACAGAGAACAGCAACCATCGTTTCATAGATCAGTTTCCTCAGGTTGGGGAAGATGCTTGCGTGCGTCCACACCGACGGATTTCGTCGCGGCGACGGACAACAGCAGGAAAGCGAAAAGAAATCCAAAACCACATGACCCGCTCGAAAAGCGAGCCATCATATTCACATCAGGCAGAGCCGGTCAAGACAGCAAAGACATTCGCGCGCCGAAGCCCTTCTCATCAACAAAGCACGCACCGGCGCGTCCGTCTCATTCGCGTATCTCATGCCGGAGTAACGCCACGGCCCGACGCCCTACGCTTCGACACGCCAGCGGCGGCAGTACCTGTCGGAACGGAATGATTCGTTGCCCGCGAGACTATACACGAACCGGAGGTTGAACTACACTTTCCGTCAAGACGCTTCGATCCGCCCGCTCTCAAGCAATCCATCGGCGGATGCGCGGGCGACGAATCTCTGTTCGATACATCCGAGTCATCACAAAAAGCAGGTTAGTCAGGATGAGCGATAATTCTCATGGCGCAAGCGGCGCGCGGCTTCACGTCGCCGTCGAACAGTGCGAGTTGCAGGCCGAAGAACTGAGGGCCTCGAACGAGAAGCTGCGCGCGATCAACGAGGAACTGCAATCAGCCAACGAAGAACTCGTGACGGTCAATCAGGAGTTGAGGGGCAGGATTGACGAACTAGACCGCACCAACAAAGACATTCGCAACCTCATCAACTCGACCGACATCGGCACGATCTACCTCGACCGCGCGCTGCGCATCAATCTCTTCACGCCGCGCGCCTTTGACCTCTTCAACCTGATGCCGGAAGACATCGGGCGCGCGCTCACAGATATTACGACGAAACTCGTTGACGAAGATTTGCTCGCAGACGCCGAGCGCGTCCGCGACACGAACGACGCCGTCGAGCGCGAAGTCTTCACGCACGAAGGGCGCTGGTATCTAATGCGACTCGCGCCGTGCCACATGGCCGACGACCGCATCAACGGCGTCGTCCTGACATTCCTTGACATCACCGGGCGCAAGCGGCAGGCGGAAGAAACACGCGGGCTGGCGAGTCGTCTGGAACAGCAAACACGCGTTTTCAACACGACGCTTTCATCCATCAACGACTTCGCTTACCTGTTCGACGGCGACGGGCGTTTCATTTATGCGAATCAATCGCTGCTCGACCTGCTGGGCATCACGCTCGAAGAGATCGTCGGGAAAAACTTCTTCGACCTGAAGTACCCTGACGATTTGGCCGCGCGGCTTCAAAAACAGATCGGGCAGGTGTTCGACACGAAAACAATCGTCAGGGACGAAACGCCCTTCACGAGTCCGACGGGCGCAGGCGGTTTTTACGAATACATCTTCACGCCGGTTTTTGCCGCCGACGGCACGACGGTCGAAGTCGTCGCCGGTTCGACGCGCGACGTGACCGGGCACAAGCAGATCGAACTCAAACTGCAACGCGCGCACGAGGAGTTGGAACGCAGGGTTGAGGAGCGCACGCACGAACTGGCCGAGTCAAATCGTTCGTTGCGCGATGAAGTCGTCGAGCGCGAGCAATCGGAGGCGGCGCGCGAGCGGCTGATCCGGCGACTCGTGACCACGCAGGAGGACGAGCGGCGGCGCATCGCGCGCGACCTCCACGACCATCTGGGGCAACAACTGACCGGGCTGCGGCTGAAGCTCACCATCCTCAAAGAGAATTCCGGGAAAGATGAAAAGCTGTGCGAGGGGCTGGAGCAGGCGCAGGCGCTCGCCGCGCGTCTCGACTCCGACGTTGACTTTCTCGCGTGGGAACTGCGGCCCGCCGCGCTCGACGATTGCGGGCTGGCGACCGCGCTCTTGAAATACGTCAAAGAGTGGTCGCATCACTTCCAAATCAAAGCGGAATTTCACACCTCAAGTTTGATGAACGAACGCTTCGCGTCGGCAATCGAAACAAACCTCTATCGCATCGCGCAGGAGTCGCTCAACAACACCTTCAAGCACGCGCAGGCCACGCGCGCCGAAGTGCTCCTCGAACGACGCGGTCAACATGTCGTGCTCATTATCGAGGACGACGGGGTGGGTTTCGACGCGGGCGAGCCTTTGAGTCTCGACCCGCAAGCCGAGGGAACATCGGACAGAGGCCTGGGGCTGCTCGGCATGCGGGAGCGAGCCGCGCTCGTCGGCGGCACGATTCAGATTGAATCCGAACCCGGCGCGGGCACGACCATCTTTGCGTGCGTCCCAGTCACGCCCGCGAAATCTTACACTTGAACGAACGTCAGTCAGCGATGAATAGCCGGGCCTCTCCGTCGTTAGCGTTTCACTTTTCGCTCTCCTTTATTTCGCGCGCGTTCCTGTCCGCTCGCGGCTGAAACTTTTATGACCACACTTCGCATCATGCTCGCCGAAGACCACGGGACGGTGCGCGAAGGACTGCGTTTGATCATCAGCGCGCAGGCCGACATGGAGGTCGTCGGCGAAGCGCCGGACGGTCTGGCCGCCGTCGCCCTTGCACGGGAACTGCTGCCCGATGTCGTCGTGATGGACGTGACGATGCCGCGCATGAACGGTCTGAAGGCGACCGAGAAGTTAAAGGAGTATTGCCCGCAGGTGAAAGTCCTGACCTTAACGCGCCATACGGACGACGCTTACATGCAACAACTGTTGCGCGCGGGCGCATGCGGCTACGTGCTCAAGCAAAGCTCTGCCGCCGAACTGCTCCACGCCATCCGCGCCGTCGCCGCGGGCGGCAAATATCTCGACCCTGCGATTACAGGCAAGATCATGGACAGCTACACGGGCAGGCGGCCAACTGCCCTGCGCGGCGAAACGCAGGGGACGCTCAGCGAGCGCGAGACGGAAGTCCTGCGACTCATCGCGTGGGGCCACGGCAATAAAGAGATCGCCGCGCGCCTCGACTTGAGCGTCAAAACAGTCGAAGCCCACAAAGCCAACGCGATGAGAAAACTCGACATGCGCAGCCGCATAGACATCGTCCGCTTCGCGCTTCTTCAGGGTTGGTTGCAGGACACGTAAGACTCTTCCCTGTTCAAGTCTCTCCCGCCGTTTTCTTCAGCTTCGACATCCAAAAAAAACCCTCTCAAGTGCCCGCCGCACGCCGAAGACCTTCGCCATACGAGTAATTTACACGACGGGTGATAAGGGAAAGTCCCTATTCAAATTTCGCGCCTTCCCGATATGCGGAAACCATCTATGCTGTCATGGTACACGTGGTCAACTTTCACAGGCGGGAGACGTGTCCGTTAGGCTCAAAGTCCGAAACGCAGGCGTTCCTATCCCGAAAGTGGCAAGCGTTCAGCGAAAACCTGAACCGAGCAAGGCGGTTTGAAGGGTGGGTTTAAGCCACAAACCCGCCCTTCAATTACTCACGAAAATACCCCGCGTGCGGCGAAGTGCGGTTCGCCGCCGCCATCCTTGAGTGCCCCGCACAAATAATTTTATGACTACTTTACCCTCTGTCCCCAAAGACGCGCGGGACGCCTTACCGGTTGACGGCAAAGCGTCGAATTTCCTCAAGCCGCTGGTGCTGGTGGTGGAAGATCACGAAGACACGCGTTTCATGCTCAGGTATCTAATGGAGGCGCGCGGTTGCCGCGTGGCCGAAGCCACGGACGGCGAGCAGGCCGTCCATCTGGCCGCGAACCTGCACCCCGACCTCATCCTGATGGACACGAGCCTGCCGCTCTTGAGCGGCTTGAATGCGACGAGCCGCATCCGCGAACTCGCGACGCTCAACGACGTGCCCATCGTCTTTCTGTCCGGCCACGCACAACCCGAATCGCGCGCCGCGGCCCTCGCCAAGGGCGGCGACGAATACCTCGTCAAGCCGCTCAAACTCGGCGACCTCGATAGAGTGGTCGAGAGACATCTCGGCAAAAGCGCGAGCCGGGCCGTCTCGTAAATTTTTCAAGCCGGAACAAACGAGCGCCACCGGATAGCCGGGGTAGAAGTCCGACCGGCTCATTGCTCCGTCAGCCCTTCAACGCACACGAAAACTTTTAGACCTGAAAGATTAACTTTTAGACATGAAAGTTCAGAAGGCCCGCGCACGCTTCCCTCGCGTGCACGGGCCTTCTCGTCTTCTTCTTCAGGTCTCAGACGCTCGTTGAATTTGAGAGCGTGCGGGTTAATCATCTCAACGGGCGGCGCTGACCTCATAATTCAAACTGTCGAAGCCTTCTCCCATTTGATAATTGATTATGACATCTAAAGTGTCGCCCTCGCTGACCGTCGTTTCTTCAAGTGGAAGAATCACCGGCTGGCAATACGAGACGCACGCGCCCAACTCCGCCCCGCCCACGAATCCCGTCGTGGAGGTCTGCATCAGGCCGTTGACGATACCTTCCTTCTCGACGCGCAAACTCTGTCTGATGCGAACGGCCTCGCTGAAATTCGACGCGAACGTCACGGTATGCGCCACCTCTTCCCTCGACAACACCTCAGGGTAGCTGTCAAAAGATTTTGTGAAGTAGTCAATGAAGAGGGGAAAGCGCAGGCGCGTCCCGTAAAAGTCGAAGTTGGCGGAGACCAAAGCGGCGGTCGTCGAAATCTCGCCCGGCACGAGTAAGGTCTGCGCGTCAATGATTCCGGCCCCCTTGAGAGAGTTGATGACGGGGCCTTGCATCTCTCCGATCAAGCCCGTCGTGATCATCTCGCAGACGACCACCTGCGGCTTCTCGATCTGCGCCAGACTTACCTCGCGCGCATTCATGCGTAAGGGCACGATGGTCTCCGCGTAACCGTTCGCGACAAAATTGGCGCGCGAAACCCTCGACAGGTAATCCCCGATTTCGACGGCATAGACCTTTCGCGCTCCGGCCTTCGCCGCGAAGATCGCCATCACGCCTGACCCGGTGCCGAGGTCGAGCACCACGTCGCCGGGCTTGACCACCTTTTCAATGGCGGACTTAAAGGCCGCGGTTCGCTCCCTGTCGGCAAGGCAACGATAGACGTATTCCGTGTCTGACCAAATCTTCATGCGCGATATTCTAAACGCCATCCGGGCTTTTGCCCACTCGTCGTTAATCGTCGGAGGTTTACCGGCGGACACTGATTTTTAATCAGCGGGGGAGATGCCCGTGGAAGATTAAGCATGCCCGGCGACGCGTCAGGATATTGGTTTACCGGCGCGGAACGGCGGCGGAAGCTGAGAATAGCTTCCGCCGTCTTGAGTCTTTACATCGTGAGTGTTCCACTGCGGGCGCTGCTATTCGTCCGGCAATACCAACGGGCATAAGCCTGACGAGTGTATGCGTGAAGATTTCCTGATTACACGACTGTGCTGACTTTGACGGGAGCAAACGTTGCAAGATACTCGACGAGTTCCAGTAGTTCAGGCTCGCCCTCGGACGGCTCGTATTCGATTACTTCCAGCCCGAAGTCGCTGCTCAGACGCCTTCTCTCAATCCGCTTCTTCACGCCTTTCCGCAGGACGATAAAATCGGGGGTTGACCTTTCCCTGAAGCCTTCCCGCAACGTCTGGAGCACCATCGTGATTTCCGGGTCGGAAAAAGAGAAGCCCAACATCAGCACCACCTTGGTCACGAACACGGCGGAGAGCACCGCCCTGTAGCCGGGGTCGCCGTAAATCAACTTCCGGTAATCCTTTTCCGCGAACACAATTTCTTTAGGCTCGCTGGCAGTTCCGTGGATTTTGAAAATCGTCGGGCTGTCAATCCGCTTGTGAAAATTCTTCAACACCTGTTGCACTTTGAATGAGTCCTTCGGCGTCACCGGACTCGTGTTATGACCGAATCGTTTGGCGTAGGCATCCTCCAACAGAAGGTCATAGTTGGTCGTCATGATGAGGTGAGGTCTCAGGTTGAACAGCGCATGATGAATCAGTCCGGGTTCTGCATCGGTCGAGGTGAAACGTTTTTGGATAAGAAGTTCGAGCTTGTTTTCGTTAATCATTTCCTTGAGGGCCTGAGCGGCCATCAGAAATTTTCCGTGCTCCACCAGTTCATCAATCTGTTCTTCGTCTTCGAGCGATAAGCTATCGTCATCGCGCGCAAAATTCTTAAGCTCGACGATGAATTCCCTCCATGTCGGCAGGGGCTTTCCGGTCGTCTTCGCCTGACGGGAAATCCCCGCGCCGATGAACGGAACAAGATTACTCGACGCTGCCGCTTCCTTGAGCAGATCGGGGATTTTAGTGAGGTCAATTGGCATCTCTTATCCTCCGTGCATGTCCGCGCGCGCCCCATTCTCTTGGCTTTCAACGTGCCTCAACTTTGTCGCGGCGCGCGCCCTCGCCGTCACGTGAACGATTAAAGCGTGACGGAACAATTTTTCTATAACCAACGGAAACTAACTTTCTGAATCAACTGAAAGATGAGATCGGTGGTCATGCCGAGCAAGCCGATGACCACGATCCCGGCGAAGACCTTCGGCGTCTCCACGTATCTCTGTGCCTGCATGATGCGAAACCCGATTCCCGATGTCGCCCCCGCGATTTCCGCCACGACCAGATACGTCCACGCCCATCCGACGGCAGTTCGACAAGCGCTCACGACGCCCGGCAGCGACGCGGGCCAGAGAACTCGCGTGAGCATCTGCCAACGGCTCGCCCCCAAAGTCTGCGCCGCGTCGAAGTAGTCGCGCCCGATGCTTCTGGACACGTCGCCGGTCAACAGGATGAGTTGAAAAAACGTCCCCAGAAAAATGACGGCGATCTTCGCCGTGTTTGCGAGGCCGAACCAGAGAATGCAGAGGGGTACGAAAGCCGGCACAGGCAGATAACGAACGAACCCGACGAACGGCTCGACAAGCTTCGCGACTCTGGGAATGTGGCCCGCGAGCAATCCGATGGGAACGGCGATGATCGCGGAGAGAGCGAAGGCGGCCATGACGCGATAGACGCTCACCCAAACGTCGCCGAGATAGGATTCCCGCGAGAAGACGACGGCCAGCGCCCCCCCGACGCTCGACATCGAGGGCAGGAAGGTCGGGTCTATAAAACCGCCCGCGGCCAGCACGAACCAGATCAGCCCGACGACCAGAAACGGTATCGAGCCGACCATTATCCTTCTAAGCTTTTCGTTAGCCACTATCATGCAACTGCCGTCAACCGCGTTCTCGTCAGGTCTGCGTGCGACTCGCGCCCCGTGCCTTCGAGGATGAAATGCTCGCGTGATTTACGCGGGCGTCGGAGCGGAGAGTTCGATAAGTTGGCGCGCCAGTTCCTCGTATGGCGAGACAAATTTGCCGAAGACCGTGATTCTCTCCCTCCATTTCAACTCCAGAATCTCAGGGATTTCGTAGAAGACCGTCGTCGGAGTCACCTGACATTCGGTCAGCGCCTCCTTGATTCTCGTTTCGGTGCTGCTCTTGATCCGCATCAATCCGTCGCGCAGGTCTTCGTCGGGAAGGCTCTCAAGTTCTTCCTGCCGGGGCGAGGCGGAAGCGATGAGCTTGAATGGAACCCACGATTGATCGAACTCTTTCAGGCGACTCATAAAGCGCACCAGACGGAGCGTCCCCTCGACGTGCTGTGTTGACCATCTAAAAAACACCAGCATCTCGTCGCTCACGTCGGCGGCCAGCGTGTACGTCTCGCGAATGCCGCTCGCGGCGTCAATGATGATGTAGTCGAGCCTGTACTTCTCTCCCAACCTCGTGATGAGACTTCTCATCCGGTCGGCCAATTTCGGCTCCTGCGCATCAACTCGCGTGACCTTGGTCGAAGCCATGATGTAGATCAGCAGCGCCTCTTCGGGCACGGGGAATCTGAAGAGCGGGCCGTCCTCCGCAAACATGTCTATGGCGACATCGCTAATCAACTCGTGGAGGTCTATCTCGGATTTGAGATAGTGCTGCACGCCCGTGCCGCTTCTGAACTGCGCTGTCTTCTCGGCCTCCAGAACGTGCTGCAAACCCGGAGCCTCGAAATCAAGATCAATGATGGCGACGCGCTTTCCCAGCTTGGTCAGGGCCGCTGCGACGTTGGCGGCGGCGACCGTGCGCCCGCTGCCGCCCTTGTATGAATAGAACATTAAGGTCTTCATTCTTCGTACCCTCTCAGTTCCCTCCCGACTTCAATCACGCGCTTCGCGTGCTGGATGGGATTATCGAAACAGATTATTAGATCGAGAAGCAGAGTCTGCGCGTGCTCCGCCGTAATTTGGCCGCGCCGTCGGCAGGCGAGCACAAGGTCTCCCAACTGGATGGTCGTCGCCATCAACTCGACGGCCTCCATCGCCTCCAGATTGCTCTTGAAAGCGCGCGGCTTGATGTCTCTGTCCGACACCAGTTCCTGAAAAGAATTGTAGGCGAGCACATCCACCTTGGGCGTTCTCCCTCACACGGAGGCTATTGTCCGTTGTTGCCGGTCGCTGGCCGCTGCTCTGTGAGATTACCGTATAGCTTCTTGAGCAGCGCGAAGTCCGACTGGCGAACCCCGTCGGACGTGATGGGTGTCGCGATGATGTCCGCCAGAGAGTTCAGGATGAGCCGGGCGGCGACGGAATTGGATACCTTGTCGGCACGGTAATCCGCGATGATGGTCTCGCCCAGAACTCTAGCCTCTGTCTGGAGCACTCCCGCCTCTTCACTGTCAATCGTTGTGCCGACCCGCCAGCCGTCAATTTTTTTACAATACTCGATGAACTTCTCTTCGGTGATGGCGTCCGCATCCGTGGGAGATTCGCGCGCGGGTTCGACGGGTGCGGCCGTGACGGGCGCGGGTGATGCTTCGGGCAGATTAACCTGACGATCAAAGAGCGCCTCCAGCACGAGCGGGAACCCGGTTCTGTTACGCAGCACGATGTCGCCGCCGCCGCTCTTCTCCTCGACTATTTCCTTGCCGCTGGCGTAGGCGTTATAGAAAGTCAGCGCCTGTATCGCGCGTTGCGTCGAGAAGACTTCGATATCCTTGGTTGACCACAGGGCGCTGTATTCAATCCTGTTGCGGTGGCGGCTTTGCAAAAGTTCGACGTAGAGGTTGCGAATGACGGGTTCGAGCATGTTGCGGTCGCCGACGCCGTAAACCACGAACAGCACGAGGAGTCTGGTCAGCAGTGGCAGGAAAGCCGAGTCGAGGTACTCGCGCTCTTTATCGCTCCCGGCCTTGAAGATATCTTTTCCGGGCAGGTAGAAGATGTACTCGAAGCGGTTCAGGATTTCCCTCACCACCGGAACGCTGCTGTAGTTGAAGACGAGTTGCGAGATGGCGCGATTGATCTTGTTCTTGGCATCGTCGTCAACGCTCTGGCCGTCATCGTTGCGGTCTCCCCAAGACCAGAGCAGAATCAGGAGCGCGTACAGGTTATTGTAAAAGACCATCGGCGGCGGCGGATCATCCTGCGGATCGCCGGAGAACTCTTTCCACCGTTTCACGTCGTCTTTGTACTGCCCGTAGCCCTCCGGGTTGTTCTTGTAACCCAGATACTCTGCGGCCTGATTCTTCCCCAGAAACAACTTTTCCTGATATTGCCCGTCGCCCTCTATGAGATAGGGAAGCACCGCCTTTTGCACCCAGCGCCGCGCCATGTCAACGCACAACTGAAAGTGTTGCAGCTTCTCTTCGTTCTCTCTGTGAAAGACGGCTAACTTGAGTCCCTCGCTCACCCACTCTCTTTTGAGCACGTTCCTGATGAGGTAGAGGTCGAGTTCGGCAAAGGCATCAACGGCGGCAGCGGTGAAAAAGAGCATGGGTGGCAGGCCGGGGCGATCCGTCCAACTCCATCCCGACCCCGTATATGTGCCGATCTGAGCGTTGACGATCTGTTCTTCTTCAGTCTCACCTTCGCCCTTTTGAAACGCACGCACGAGGAAACCTATGGCTTCACTGAGAGCTTTGAACAAACGCCCCTCGTCCAAGGCGTCCCCGATCTCCCTCTGGAACAACGCCTCGTCCGTCCTGTTGAGTTTGAGCGTCAGGAGGTGGATGAGCACGCGGCAGGCCAGCGCGGCTGACTCCGTGATGTTGATGTGCTTGAACTGTTCCTTGAGGCCGGGGTCAATGTTGGCGTGGATTTTTTTAACGTTGGCGTAAGGCTCGCCGGAGAACAATCCATTCTCCCAATTATCGAGCAGCCCCGTGATGTCCTTCTTGATGGCGTTGACGAAACGCTCGCGATCTCCGCCCTTCGCCTCGTAGTGTTCGAGAAAATTACTGAAGGAGAGCGCGCCTTCGACCGCCGGGATGAGAAAGGTGTCTAAGCCTTCGCACGTCGCCATGTCGCCGGGCGTGGCGGGGCGGGAACTGGCGAATCTGTTGTCGGCGTTGTCAATCCGGTAATTGGCAAACTGCACCAGACTCTCGACCATGCGTGCGCGGACGAGTTGGGATTCCGGGATACTGAGATAATCGGCGACTGATTCCGGCGTGAGGGAGAGATCGCATTCTTCCTTTCCGCGAATTTGATCCCAACGCTCAGTGATGGCTTTTGCGTCTACGGACATGACTCTACCTCTCAATGTTTTTCCATCGTGTCAGAGAGTTCTTCCAACATTCCCAACGTTGACCGCCTGAGCGTCAGGTGGTCTTCTTCGGCGATGACCCGCGGTACTTCCGGGTGCTCGATGAGATACTGCAAACGCTCTTCAACCTCGCGTTGAAAGCTGAGAAAGTCCTTCGAGTAACGCTCCCTCGCCTTCTCCCTCGAAATCTCCTCTTTCACGAAAGGGTGAGCGATGCGGTATTTGAGGAAGCACGGGCGCATCGTGCAGATGTAGATCGTGTCTCCCAGATAAACCGCCTCGCGCGCGTCGTGCGTCACAAAGATCAGAGTGGTTTTCAGACGACGCTCGATCTCAAGCAGGAGTTCCTGCATCTTCACACGGATGTGCGGGTCGAGCGCGCCGAAAGGCTCGTCCATCAAAAGTATGTCGGGGTCGTTGGCGAGGGCGCGCGCGATGGCGACGCGCTGTTTCATTCCTCCCGAAAGTTCACGCGGGTATTTGTGAAGCGAGTCCGAGAGGCCGACGAGTTCGACGACTTCGCGTACCTTCTCGCGCCGCTCGCGCCTGATTTCGCCCCCGCGTCCGCCGTGCTCCAATTTGAGTCCGAAGAGCACGTTCTGCTCGACGGTCAACCAAGGGAAAGAGGTGTAAGTCTGAAAGACCATGCCGCGGTCTTTGCCCGGCCCGACGATGGGCAGCCCGTCCTTGCGCACTTCGCCTTCCGTCGGCTCGATCAACCCCGCGATCATTTGCAGGAGCGATGACTTGCCGCAACCGGAGGGGCCGAGCAGGACGGTGAACTCCGCCGGCGAAATATGAATCGGCGGGGCGTCGTCCATCCCCTTCAAGTCCACGGCGAGGCCGGGGTCTGCGTCTATCGCGTGCTTGTCCGCGTGAGGGTAGCGCAGTCTGAGTCCGATCAGTTCGAGCTTTGGGGGTCTCTCATTCATCGGCGGTCACGGAGATTCATGGAATACGTCGAACGAACTCCGGTGCCAACCCTTGAGCGGGAGAATCTCGCTTGTTGATGACGCCCTCGGTCGTCCACGCCTCACCGATGCGGTCGTAGAGCGAGTAGAGATAGCCGGGTTGCTCCGCCGTGCCGAAAGCGGCGCGGTTCCCCTCTTTACCTTCGTACCGGATACCGGGCAGCAGTGTCGTCACTTTGTCGTCGGGAAGATTGAACGCCTTTCCCATGATGGCTTTCGCTTCGTCCGGATTGCTCGACACGAAATCCACGGCCTTGTACCAAGCTTTAATCAGGCCCTCGATGTCTTCGGGCCGCTTCGAGACCACGTCTTCCCTCATGAAGAGGACATCTTCGATGTCGCCGGGGTGCGTTTTGGAGTTCACCAGCACGTGCCCCCGCCCGACCTCGCGCGCCTTCGAGAGCCAAGGCTCCCACGTCACGGCCACGTCAATTTTCCCTGAGGCGAAGGCCGCGCCCGCTTGATCTGCGTCCATGATGATGGGCTTGATGTCCGACATCTTCATGCCGTGCTCTTTAAGAACCGAGTAGAGAAAGAAGTGGCTCGGCAGCCCCGAAGGGAACGCCACTTCCTTGCCCTTCAAATCTTCAATACTGTTAATCCCCTCGACGGCCACGATGCCGTCTCCGCCGTTGGAGGCGTCAATAGCCATGACGGTCTTCAGCGGAATGTCGTGCGTCCTGAGCACGATCATCGAATCCAGTGTGAGTGCTATGCCGTCGAGGTTGCCGGAGGCAATCGCGGCGCGGCGCTCCACGTCCCCCTCAATCTTCTCGAACTCTACCTCGACGTTGTTCTCCTTAAAATAGCCCTTCTCTTTGGCGATATAAAACGGCCCGTAACCGAGCCATGTGACGAGACCTATCTTGAGAGGCGCTTTTGTCTGTCCTCCGCCGGACTGCGCCTGACATCCCGCCAGCAGAAGACACATCAACAAGGCGATTCTTTTCAGCACAGATTTACCTCGCTCCTGTAAGTCCCGATGCTATTGATCTTGATCGTTCGGAAACGCAGTGAGGTTTCATCATCGTAGTGTTCTTTCAGTGGAACTTCCTCCGGCCCTGATGGGCGAAAGATAAGGCGAAGCGACTATTCTTCGGGATTACGCCTGAGCGCGTTTTGAGTGTTGACCATCCGGCCCTGACGCCGCCCTGCGGAGTGTCGTGCTGACGGGCCGGGCGCTACTCAAATCCGAAGAGAGCAGCCTGTCGCTGAGAATAAATTAACCGCTTGACTGTGAGAGACGGGACGCCTGCCGGTCGGGCAGTCTATTCGAGGGCTTTCCACCTTCCCGGCACGTCGGGAAGCGGGAATGAGACCCTCACACATACATACTTGGAAGCTATTTGGTCGAGTTGATGATAACCACAGGCAAATAGCGGCGACCGCTTATACAGAACGGCGCATACTGTATGAGGCGACCCCACTGTTGTCAAGATTTTTTCGTAAAGTTGTAGTCGCAGACTTAGCGCCGCTCAAGGCAACACGGCGCGCGTGGCCTCTCCCTTAAAATCCACCCAGAAGTCGAGCAGACGCTGAAGGCAGAAAAGGCACAACGTCATATCGTCCTCGGTCACGCTCGGCGGCCAGCGATTCGGCTTCAGTTTTTCGTGCGCCGACTCGTTCCCGAAAATCCGTAGGACGTGCATGTAGCTCGTGATCCAGTCCGCGATGCCCGCCTGCGCCAAAGCCTCGATCTTTCCCATCAGGTCGGACTTCTTTTTCCGAGGCGCAATGTCGTCCACAATAAATTCCACCAGACGGCGCGAGATAATGCCCATCTCAAAAGACCTCACCTGTTCCGAGGTGATGAGCCGCCGCGCATCGTTGAAGACGCCGTAGCTCTTGGCACCGGCCAGCGAGCGCGCGGCCTCGATGGTCTTGATGATGTCCTTGCGCAGACCCTCGAACATCGCCCCTTTCGGCAGGACGACTTTCACCCTGCCCAGCACCGCGTTCATCGCCCTGTCGAGTTGACGCGCGCGCGCTTCCTGAAACTCAACGAACAGGATGCGCTTCATGCAGGCCGAGTGATTCATAAAGCTCAGCGAGCGGTCGAGCAACTCTTTAATCATCGTCTCAGCATTGAGTTTCTGGTTGCCCGCGCCGAGAACCGGCAGCGCCAGCGTCTGCGGCTTGATGCCCTTCATCTCCAGAATTGATAAGACGATGAAGAGATTTTCCACGACTTCGCTGATGTCCAATCGCCCGCCGACCAGTTCGGCACACAGGATGCGCTCGAATTTCGTGTTCGGCGTTGCCTTTGCCACCCAACAACCGAATGTCTCGACGAGATCGAATTCACGCTTACCGGCGAGCGCTTCGACATCTATCAGACAGTTCTCCGACAGTGCGCCGATGACGGTGCCGGGGACGGGTTCATAGTTGTCGGTGAACGCGGAGAAGGCGATCACGTCCACTTTGATGTCCAGTTGCGTGATGTCGCCCTGATAGAGTTCAAACGTCCGGTAGCCCGAACGCGTCTCGACTTCGATGATGTTGAGCAGGTTCATAAAAGTTCGGCCCCTTGCTTCCACGCGCGTTGCGGCGATGCGCGTGCAAACGAATCGAGGTGAAGTCGCGCGGCGTGCCGGTCTCATTATTGAGCGATGTAAATGTCGGATCGAGTTTTCAAACTTGAAACCCCCTGCGCGGGAAATTCGCGGACGTTGTTTCTCTTGAGACGTGAGCCGGGAACTCGTCCTCTTAAATGTCGGGGCAGCGTTGTATCACAAAACGCGCGCGACTTCACCAGCCGAATTTGCCGACTGCATCAAAGGACGGCAAGAACATCGTCGTGGGCGCACACGGGCACACGCCGCCTCCACGCAAAATTATTGACAGCTTCGACATCTTACGATTTACTCCTACGCCTCTCCGGTCTGGATTCTTCCGGCGCAGAACTTTCAACCGGCCTGACGGAATCATCACAGAGGTCGGAGGCGGAAAGCCCGGCAACACTTCACACGCACGCACACGGAGGTCGAAGCATGAGTGCATCCGCTCAATTAATCGGCGGGCCTGTCGAACTGCAAACCAGATTTCTTTATCCTTTCTTCTTTGAACGGCAGAGGGTCGGGAAGGCATGCGAGATGCTTGAGGCGATGAGCGTCGAGGGGCGCGGCGGCAAAGAGTTGAAAGTCTGGGAACGCGTCGCCCCGCCTGAGCTTTACAAGGACGAACTGCTCGAACACGTCAGCAAGTTTCTCTTCTACAGTTCAGAGGCATCCGGCTGCGGCTACCTGCGGCTCTCCGGCCCTGTCGGCAATCGCTGGTTCAACGGCATACACGTCCTGCTGCCGGGCGACAGGCAGTATCCTGTGACGTTGCTCGCGCCTGCCCTCATCGAGTTATTTCTCTCCGACTACGGCGTCGGCGTTCTGTCAATCGCCCTCAGTCCGAACGTTGAGGGACTGGCATTGCACGGCGCGGAGGAGTTCAACTACAGGCTTTCGCAACTCCGCCCGCGGACGGCGGCGATGCTGCGCATGCCGCACCCCTGCGATGACCTCAACGCGTGGGAGCGCCTGACGGAGAAAGATCGAGAAGCCGTGTCGCCCCCGCCGGATCAGGACGCGCCCATCGGCGAACGCCTCGGCAGGCGCGGCGCGACCTTCACGCTCGGAGGGTTAATCGAGAAACAACTCATCGCTCCGCTGGAAACAATCGGCTGGCGGAGAATTCAGAATCAACTTTCGGTCTATACGGTGGCGCGCTTTAACGCTTCGGCGGATTTTGAGAAACCCGGCGTGCGCGACACGCTCGCACCCTTTCTGTCTTCGCTCGCGCAGATCGAAGAGCCGACGCACGCGGGCGCGCCCGCCGGCACTGTCAGCGTGACGAATCAGGTGCTCAACCGACGCCACTGGGCAGGCGTCGGACTGCTCGGCGCGGCGCATCTGGTCGCCGATCAACCGGAGGCGGATTTACCCTTCAACGCGGAGCGCGTCTCCCGCGTGATGCAGAAGTATTTCGTTTCATACCTCGTCGCGCTGCTCCAGCGTGCGGCTCTCCATCGCACGATTGACGAAGCGAGCCGGCTCGTCCTCGTTCACGGCAGGGACACGGTCGCGGGCCTGATCGGGTTGCGCAAGCACCTGCTCGAATTCGCCGTTGACGGCTACTTCATCGAGACCAGCAGTCGTGAAGCGATTCACCGCTTCTATCGCATGGCTCAGGACGGGCTGAACGTCCGACACGCTCTGGAAAACGCGCGGCAGGCCATCTCGGATTTCGAGGCCAAGCACACGGCGGAGGAGGCGAAGCAGGCGACGAGCCGCCAGATCGTGATTGCGGAGAACATGGCCCGCAACGTCGAAGCGGCGAAGCTTACCGCCGACACTCAGGTCGCACTCGCCGAGGGCATCAACGCGCACCTTAAAATCGTTTCGGGCATTCAGGTCAAGGTCGAATGGATAGAGATCATTCTGGTCTCGGTCTATGTGGCGCATCTGGGCGAGATGATCGCTTCGCACATACGCGGGTTGGATGAATGGGGCTGGCTCGTCGTTCCCGGCTGCGCCATGATAGGTTTTCTGGGGACGTTGCTTTATCTGAAGCCGTGGCAACACAAGGAGCCGAAGCCGGACAAGAAGCCGAAGGATAAGAAGCCGAAGCCGGTCTCGCTCAGCGAATGAGAAGACGTGCGTGGGCGCGGCGGTCTTATTCTGTTTGCCTGACAATTACTGATGAGAAAAACGCTGCTGATAATTTGCTGGCTGCTGGTCGGGCCGGGTGTGCTGTTCGGTGCGCTGATCGTCTTGCCCGCCCCGTCTTACAACCTCTGGATGGCGGCGGTCGGGGCGAGCGAGTGGAGCGTGTGGGTGATGT
>JBAVPI010000164.1:0-5130 GCA_049692915.1 Pyrinomonadaceae bacterium | reverse complement strand
GGGCGTCTCCAGTTCGGGCGGCGTCGGCGTCGGCACGGGCGGCTCGGTCGGCGGCCAGCGCCCGCGCAACAACAACTTCGTGGTTGACGGCGTGGACAACAACGACAAGTCCGTGACCGGCCCGCAGAGCTACATCTCGCCTGAAGATG
Source organism: Pyrinomonadaceae bacterium (assembly GCA_049692915.1). Classification (GTDB taxonomy): domain Bacteria; phylum Acidobacteriota; class Blastocatellia; order Pyrinomonadales; family Pyrinomonadaceae; genus JAIVJG01. The sequence goes on along the minus strand of JBAVPI010000164.1, from coordinate 4,981 downwards.
TCGCCGAATTCACGCTCTTGCAGAATCAGTTCTCGCCGGAGTTTGCGCGCTCGAACGGTGGTCAGTTCATCACCGTCACGAAGAGCGGCACGAACGACTTCCACGGCACTTTCTACGGCTTCTTCCGCAATCGTTTTCTGAACGCGCTCGACAACTTGCAGAAGACGGCCGGCGTCACGCGCAACCGCGCCGACGGCGACAACTTCCTGCCGCGCTCGGACTACTTCCGCGGCGGTTACAATCTGGGCGGCCCTGTCTTCCTGCCGAAGTTCGGCGAAGGCGGCCCCTCCTTCAAGAGTTTCCGCGACAAACTCTTCTTCTTCACGTCGTATGAACGACTCCAGAGCGGCGATGCGGCGGGCGCAGCCGGCATCACTTCGCCGACGGCAGCGGGCTTCGCGACATTAGCCACCATCCCCGGCCTGTCGGCGGCGAACCTCGGTGTGCTTCGACAGTTCCTGCCCGTCGCTCCCATCAATGATGGCGGCACGATCAGTGTCCTCGGACGCAACATCCCTATCGGCAGCGTGAATTTCAGCGCACCGAACTTCAGCAAGCAGAACCACGCGGTCATTAACTTCGACTACAACCAGAGCGATTCGACGCAGCACCGCATTCGTTTCACCTTCACCAATTTCGCGGGTATCGACACCGCCGCGAATTTGCCGATCTTCTTTAACGCGGTTCCGAACAAGCAGCGCCTGTTCTCTTACACGCTGCTGCACAACTTCACCTCGAACTTGATTGACGAGACGCGCATCGCTTTCCGCCGCTCGTCGAACAACTTCCCCGTGCCGGGCTTTACTTTCCCCGGCCTCGACAGCTTCCCGAACATTGACCTCGACGACCTCGGCGTGCAACTCGGCCCTGACCAGAACGCGCCGCAGTTCACCATCGAGAACAACTATCAGGTCGTCAACAACTTGACGTATCTGGCGGGCAACCACGCCTTCAAGTTCGGCGGCGACTTCCGCAACGTGATCTCGCCGCAGCGCTTCGTGCAACGCGAGCGCGGCGAATACGAGTATCTCAACACGGAAGATTTCCTGCGCGACTTAAGCCCGGTCTTCGGCGAGCGCAACGTCGGCGGCAACACCTACTACGGCAACCAGAAACTCTTCTTCGGCTTTGCGCAGGATGACTGGCGCATTCGCCCGAACCTGACCTTGAATCTGGGCGTCAACTATTCGTATCAGGAAGTTCCGCTCGGAGCGAAGTTTCAGGCGGCCAACTCGATCTCCTCCGTACCGGGGCTGATTGACTTCAAAGCACCGAAGACGCAGAAGAAGAACTTTGCGCCGAAGGTGGGCTTCGCCTACTCGCCGAATTACGAAAGCGGAATGCTCGGTCGCCTGTTCGGCTCGAACGGCAAGACCTCGATCCGCGCCGGCTTCTCGATGGGCTACGACTTCGTGTTCGACAACGTTTACGTCCTGTCGAACCCGCCGCAGGCCCAGCAGACGATTGACGTGGACGACACAGGCCCGGGGAACTTCCTCGCCAACGGCGGCATCCGTCCCATCGTGACGGGCGGGCTGACCAACGCGGCGACGGCGCGTGCCGTGACCGGCTCGTTCATCCCCGACCAGCAGGTTCCCTACTCGCTGACCTACACGGGCAGCATCCAGCGCCAGTTCGGTAAGGACTGGTCAATGGAACTGCGTTATCTCGGCACGCGCGGCGTTCACCTGCTGACGCAGAACCGCATCAGCAACTTTGCCCGCGTCTCGCCGGAGAGTGGCCGCGCCGGTCTGCCGACGTTCCTGAGCGCGCCGACGCAGGCACAGCTCAATGCGTTGACGCTGTCGCTGGCGGACATTCAGGCACGTTCCAATATCGTTCCGAGCTATCGGGCCGCCGGCTTCGGCCCCAACCTCGTTGGGTTCCTGTCGAACGGCAACTCGTCCTACAACGGCGGGTCGGTGCAGGTGCAGAAGCGCTTCTCCAGAGGATTTCAGGGCAGCGCCGCATACACCTTCAGCCACTTGATTGACGACACGACCGCAGAGGTCTTCTCCACGGTGCTTTCTCCGCGCCGCGTCGAAGATTTCCAGAACCTGCGTCGCGAGCGCGCCGACTCGGCGCTCGATCACCGTCAACGCTTCGTGACCTCGATGATCTACGAACTCCCGTTCTTCAACAAGAGCGAGAATGGGTTCCTGAAGACAGCGTTCGGTGGCTTCAGCGTCGCCGCCACCTACACCGCCGAATCCGGCGAGAAGGTGACGATCCGCAGCGGCAACGATGCGAACCAGAACGGCGACGCCGCGGGTGACCGCGCGATCTTGAATCCGGGTGGAACGGAAGGCGTCGGAAGCCTCGTGACGCCTCTGCGTCGCAGCACGGACAACGCCATCGTGGGCTATCTGGCCGTCAACCCGAACGCGCGTTACATCCAGACCGGCAACGGTGCGGTCTCCAACATCGGACGTAACACATACGGATTACCGGCCATCAACAACTTCGACATCTCGCTCTTCAAGAATTTCAGAGTGGGCGAGTCGAAGGCGTTTCAGGTTCGCGCCGACTTCTTCAACGCGTTCAACCACCCGCAGTACGTGCCGGGTTCGGTGAACACGGTTGACCCGGTTGGCACGACCGGGCTGACGACCTTGAATCAGATCGCTCCGCTGACGGCGGACTTCCTGCGTCCTGATCGGGTCTTGAGCAGCAACCCGCGCATCATCCAGTTAGCCGCACGATTCAACTTCTAATCGCGTCGGCGTAAATTTTGCGAAGGCGCAATTCGTGGGGAGTGGCGGCCTAAACCGCCGCTCCCCATATTTTTTTTGGCGAAGAACGTCGGGTGAAACGTCCATCATCACTCGACGCAATCATTCGTCGAGGGTTAAAACCCGTGTCGCCCCGGTTCGGAAAAAATTAGCCCGGAAAAGATTTGGCGGAGCAATTGTTATGAGAAAAAGCGCTTCCTTCGCACTCGCGCTGCTGTTGACGATTCAGGCGCAGAGCATTCTCTTCGCGCAGACGCGCATCGAGCCACAGAACAAGCCGCCTGAGAAAGAAGATGTGGTGCGTATCACGTCGAATCTGGTGCAGATAGACGTGAGCGTGACCGATAAGAAAGGAAGGCCCGTGGCCGACCTCAAAGACGAAGACTTTGAAATCTACGAAGACGGTCGTCCACAGAAGATCACGAACTTTTCCTTCGTCTCCGGGGGCGCAACTTCGCGCCCCGCACCGGGCGCTCTCTCCGGTTCGACGGCGAGAAATCGCGCTGACTCAACGGCCACGGATGTCGCGCCCGCCCCGCCCGAACGTCTGCGTCCCGAACAGGTTCAGCGCACCGTCGCGCTCGTCGTGGACGACCTCGGCCTCTCTTTCGAGAGCGTTCACTTCGTCCGGCTGGCGCTCAAAAAATTCGTTGACGAGCAGATGCAGCCGGGAGATTTGGTGGCGATCATCCGCACCGGCGCGGGCGTCGGCGCGCTTCAGCAATTCACGTCGGACAAGCGTGTGCTCTACGCCGCCATCGAGCGCGTCAAGTGGAACAGCCGCGGACGCGGCGGCGTGGCGGCCTTCGCGCCCATCGAAGATAATCCGCTCGACGACATCAAGAAGAGGCCGGCGCATCCGGGCAGCGGCGAGATCACGCCCCAGACACCGGATACGACATCCGACCGCGAGAGAACGTCGCGCGCCGCCTACAACGACTTCAAAGAAAGCATCTTCTCCGTCGGCACGCTCGGCGCGCTCAACTACATCATCCGCGGCCTGAGGAATCTTCCCGGTCGCAAGTCCGTCGTGCTCCTGTCGGACAGCATCGCCCTCTTCGACTCGAACGACAGCAACAACTTCCGCACGGTTCAGGCCATGCGCCGCCTGACCGACCTCGCCAACCGCGCCTCGGTCGTCATCTATACGATTGACCCGCGCGGCATCCCCCCGCTCAACCTGACGGCGGCGGACAATACCACTGGCCTGACGACGCTCGGTAACGGTGCGGTAGTGCCCGCCAGCTCAGGCCCGGCCCTCATGCAAACGCTCAACTCGCGCACAAACGACTATTGGAAATCGCAGAACGGCCTCGGTTATCTCGCGCTTCAAACCGGCGGATTCTTCGTCTTTAACAACAACGACGTGGGCCTCGGCATCAAGAAAGTGCTGGACGACTCGAAGAGCTTTTATCTCATCGGCTATCGTCCCGAAGAATCAACCTTCGACGCCCAGACCGGGCGGCGGCGTTTCCACGAAATCTCCGTGAAGCTCAAGCGTCCCGATCTCGTCGTCAGAACCCGCACGGGCTTCTTCGGCTTCACGAACGACGAGACGCGGCTTGCCTCCGCAGGCTCGACGGGCGAGCAGTTGATGAACGCCATCGCCTCGCCGTTCGCTTCGGGCGACATTGATTTGCGCCTCACCTCCATCTTCCTCAGCGAACCGGAGAACGGCTCCTTCATGCGTTCCTTCATCTACGTGGACGGGCACAGTCTGAAATTCGAGGAGCAGCCGGACGGCTCTTATAAATCTACCGTTGACGTGCTGGCGATGACGTTCGACGACGGCGGGATGCCGGTTGACAATCGTCTGCGCACCGAATCCGTAACCGTCAAGCGCGAGCAATACCGCACGGCCCTTCAACAGGGATTGATCTTCGGCATCAATCTGCCGGTCAAGAGGGCGGGCGCGTTCCAGCTTCGCATCGCCGTCAGAGACGCCGTGTCGGGACGCGTCGGCTCGGCCAACCAGTACATCGAAGTCCCCGACGTGAAAAAAGATCGCCTCACGCTCTCAGGCATCTATCTCGCGGAACACGAAGTCGAAACGGCCAACAACGTCGTCCGCACGAACGCGAGCGGCGACGGCGCGACGATGACGGGCGGCGGCGGTGGCGGCGGCATACCCGACATGACGGGTGAGAGATCGAACAGCGGCGTGAGGAGCGCGTCGGGCGAGTTGAACGTCGCAGAGCATGATCCGCAATCCGGCCCGGCGGTGCGTCGCTTCCGTTCCGGCTCTCTCG
>JBAVPI010000163.1:0-5539 GCA_049692915.1 Pyrinomonadaceae bacterium | reverse complement strand
GCGACGGCGCGCGTCACGAGGTTATAGGCGTACTGCTGCCGGTCGGGCGTCGAACGCGGGATGTCCACGCGCAGGAGCACGGGATATTGTCCCCCGCGCGGGTCAATGGCTGCGGTCTGCGTCACGGCAGGCTCGCCCTCTTGATGCTGGCCGTCGCCGTTCGTGTCTGTATAAATCGTCGCCGTCGGAGCGCCCGGCGCGGTGATGCGCAGTTCGTAGCTCTCCGGGTAGTTGCTCGGATTGCGCACGATGAAAGGAATGTACATCGTGTCGCCGGGTGTGGCCGTTAGCCCTGCGGAGACCGAATCAACCTGCGCGCGCGGGACGCGGCCCACGCTGATGCTCGGCCCGTCGAAGTTCGAGGGGATGATGAGACTCTGCGTGCGCATCGTGCCGCGACCGAGCGCACGATTATTCTGTGCGAGCGCGTCCGGCACGGCGCGCAACGTGACGGTAATCTCACGTGCGTCGCGTGATTCGAGATCGCCGAGACTCCAGATGGCTGTGCGCGAAGGACGGTCGTAGTGGATCGGGCTGGGGTTGGCGCTGACGAGTTCAAAGTCGGGGTTAAAGACGAAATCGGCGCGGGCCGTGCGAGCCGTCGCACTGCCGAGATTGCGCACGCTGATGCGCTGCGTGAAAGTCTCGCCGGGCATCACCGTCTCCTGCGCGACCGTTGACGAAGCGGCGAGCGCGGCGGCGACGACCGTCAAGGAAGCGTCGGCGATTTTCATCACCGTGGCGTCGGCCTGCGAAGCGGCGCGCACGAGAAAACGTTGCTGTTGATTGTCGGCGATGTTATCGGGGACACGAATGTTGAGCAGCACCTCGATGGTCGCGCCGCGCGGCATCTGCTGCGTGACGAGAATCGGCATGTCGCCGCCCGAACCGTTCTGCGCCGTGCTGAAGGTCGGCTGGTATTCGGCGGGAAGGTCTGTCTCAAGACGGAACTGGTCTTCCTTGTTGCCGGCATTCGTCACGACGAGCGGCAGTTGAATGCTCTGGCCGGGCGACGCGGCGAGCGCGGCCCTCCTGAGTAAGAGTTGCAGGTCAGGCACTTGCTTGACCGTCAGGCTGAAGCCGCCCTGCGAAGCGGGAGGCGTGTCAAGCGTGCCGCTCGGCGGCGGGAGCGTCGTTGACATGCTCGTGGAATCGCGCGTCTCCGGTGTCCGCACGGGGACAGGCGGCGTGCTCGTGTTGTTCGACGCCACCTGCGCCGCAGTTTCGCGCGACGCGGGCGGATTGGACGCGGGCTGTGCCACCGTTCTCGCGCCTCTCGTGTTCGAGGCTGTTGAGCGTGACCCGCTTCCCTGCTTGCGCGGGCGCTGCTCGCCTCCGCCGCCGCGAATCGTCAGCGTCGGAGTATTTGGCCCTGTGCGCCCCGTCTCGACGGGCGGCGTGGGTCGCGGAGTAGCTATTTGCCGGGCCGTCGCGGGGGTCGGGGTGGCTTTAGCGATGACCTGCGAAGGAGTCGCGGCGGTGTTCGCCGCGGGCGGCTTATTGCCCGCCACTTGCCGCGCGTTCTGCAACTCGCTGTCGTAGATGTCCGTGAACGGTGTGTCCTTGATGTTGCGCAGACGTTGCGCGACGCCCTCGGCCTCCTGCAATTGACCGAGTTCGATGTAGGAACGACCGAGCCAGAGCAGCATTAAATCCGCGATGAAGCTGTTGGGATAGGTCTTGAGAAAATCTCTAAAGATCGCTGCGGCCTGATCGTAATGGCCCTGCGCAAAGAGGTCTCGGCCCTTGTTGAAGATTTGCTGCTCCGCTTCGCTCGGCGCGTCATCTTGTCGGGTGTTGGCGGCGAGCGCAGCCGTCGAAGCGTGCCTCACGGCAGCGGCGGCTGTCGTCAGCGGGGCCAATGCAAGCGCAGCCGCGAGCGCAGTTGCGCCGATTTTATTTCGCATAATCAAAGTTATAACCCTCCGAGAGGCAGGTGTGCGAGTTGGTTCGAGATGTCCTTAATCCGTGTGTTGATCGCCGGGAGATTCACAACGTCCGGGCCACGATGCGCGCGGCAGCGTTTGCGTCGCGCCGATAATACAGCCTCCGTCGGCGACGGGCAAGATGCTCGACAAGAAGCGCGCAAACGCACACGCGCTCATTTACGCCCGTAACGCCCGACTTCGACGCGGTCGCCCGGCTGCAAGGCCGGGTCTGGAATCTTGCCCCCTTCGATCTCTCTCAAGTTGTACTCGGTCGAAACGAGACGACCGTCCGCGCCCTGCCGCGAGACTTTAATCCGAATCGAGTCGGGGCGGGCCGCGCCACCCGACGCCAGCACGGCCTGCGTCAACGTCATCCCGCCGTGAAAATCTTTCTGGCCGGGCGAATTGATCTCGCCGCCGACGTAGAAAAACTCCGGCGGGCGCACGACGAGCGTGACCACATCGCTCTGCTGCACGAGCATGTTCATCGCCGCCGCATCGTTGAGGTCAACGGTAGTGCTCTTGCCCGCCGCGTGCGAGACGACGACGGCGCGGCCCGCCTCCACCTTCGGTTGCGCCCACGCAACGACGACGTAGAGCGGCACGGCCTCGCGCTGCAAAGTCTTCGGCCCCGGATCGTTGACCAACCCGCTCACAAGCACCGTGTGGCTCGCGTAGTCGCGCACGCTGACGCGCACCTGCGGCTTATCATAGACGGCGCGGTGTCGTAGTTCGGCGATTAACTGCCCGGCCAATTCCTCCGTCGTCATCCCTGCGACTGTCACGGGGTCTTTGATGAGCGGATATTCGAGAACGCCGCCGGCCATCACGGTGTAGAGCGTTGATTGACGCGGGTCGGCGCGGTTCAGCAGGCGTATGTCGAGCACGTCGCCCGCGCCGATGCGGTAGAGAGAGGTCGGAGACGGTGCGGCGACGGAAGTTGAAACGAGACTCGCAGGCCCGCCCGAATTTGCGCCCGCATCCGAAGTCGCAGCGACGGGCGACACGTCCTTCGCTCCGTCGGATATGTTGCCGGATTCCGCAGACCTAGTCGCGGACGCGGGCATCGTGGGCGGCAGAGCGATGTCGTTCGACTTCGGGGGAGCGTCGGTCGTTGAAGAATGATTGATGTCGGCGGGCGTCAATGTCGCCGCCGTCGTGGAGGAGATGGCCGTCGGGGTCTGTTTGTCTTTCGCGTCCGCTTTTTTAGACTGACGCGCGCCGCCCGTTTCAGCCTTCTGCGGCGACTTCTTCTCTTCGCTTTTCGTGTTGGCAGCGGCAGTGCCGCCCCCTGATTTCTCGTCGGCGAACGGCCCGACACGCACGTTCCCCGTCTGCGAACGTGCGGGCGACGCGGCGAGCGTGCAAACCGCCAGCAACAAGACGGCGGCGGATAAAACCTTTTTCATACGGCACTCTTCCTCAAGCTAATCCCGACACGCGGGCCGCGGGGCATCGCGGCTGTACGCATCAATTCCTTGATGTTCTCTACGTTTCGCGACGGATGCGCCCCAGCCAGCGGTACATTCCGTAGGCGCGAAATTCGTCACACTGTAAGTTAAATGACGAAACCCGCCTTTTTCTCAGAGCGCCTGCAAAAATCGCCCCGGCAGATTGGCAGTGCGCGCGCTCTGAAGCCGTTCATCACTGAGATGGGAATTTGAGAGTCAGGCAAAACGCTCCGCGCGCAGGATGGGTTATCAATAGTCGAAGGCGCGGGCCTGTCCGCTCAATCCCGCACAATGATTCTACCCTCTGCTTTTCTGTGGTGGCAAGGATTCCGGCGGAAACAACCCCGGCCACTTCTCGCCCAGACTCACGCGCACGAGTTCCTCCACGTCGTCCGCCGTCGCGCAGTCCAGACACTCGCGCGCGATGCGCCCGGCCTCCGCTGTGGAAACGCCCGCGAGCACGCGTCGCACACGCGGGATCGAGGAGGCAGTCATGCTCAGCAAGCGTGCGCCCAAGCCCGTCAGGATCAGCGCATAGGCCGGTGTCGCGGCCATCTCGCCGCAGACTGTCGCCTCAATCTTCGCATCATCGGCGGCGCGAAGCGTGCGCTCGATGCTCTGCAAGACCGCCGGGTGGAGCGTGCGAAACCAGTCGGCCACGTCGTCGTTGCCGCGATCCACGGCGAGCAGATATTGCACGAGATCGTTCGTCCCCAGACTGAAAAAATCAACTTCGCGTGCGAGTTTTTCCGCGACCATCACCGCCGACGGGACTTCGATCATCGCGCCGACGCGCACCGGCCCCGTCTCGCGCCCTTCGGCGATTAATCGTCCACGCTCTTCGTCAATGATTTGTCGCGCGCGGCGCACATCCGTGATGTCCGAGATCATCGGCAGCACGAGATCGAGACGCCCACCCGACGCGGCGCGCAGCACCGCACGCACCTGCGTCCGCAGAATGTCTTCATGTCGCAGGCAGTAGCGAATCGCGCGCATTCCGAGGGCCGGGTTGCGCTCGGCAACCTCCGGCCTGAAATCACCGTTCAGTTTGTCGCCGCCCAGATCGAAGAGACGGACAATCGCGCCGTCCGCGCCCGCGATGCGCGCCACCTCTTCGTAAGCCGCGCATTGCTCGTCCTCGCCCGGCATCGTCCCGTGATAAGAGAGCAGAAACTCCGAGCGATAGAGGCCGATGCCGCGCGCACCGTAACGTCGCACGCCCTCGTACTCCGCCGGTAGCTCGACGTTGGCGCGCAGAACAATCTCAACACCGTCGAGCGTGAGCAACGGTTCGAGCAGGTCATCGCCTGCGGCTGTCTTCGCCGTACTGAGAGAGCTTGCCGCACGGCTCGTCCCGTGAATTTGGAGGGTCGCGGGCGCGGGATGGAGAACGACTTCGCCCTCGCGCGCATCAACCAGTACAGAGTCGCCCGTGCGCGACTGCCTGTAGAAATCGCGCAGGCCGACCACGGCGGGGATGCCAAGTCCGCGCGCGATAATCGCCGTGTGCGAAGTCCAGCCGCCCACGTCCGTGGCGATGGCCTTGATGTGTTTGAAGTCGAGTTCGGCGATGGTCGAGGGCATCAACTCTTCCGCAACGACGATGGCGTCCTCCGTCAGGTTCCGACCCGACATGCTCTCGCCGCTTAAGGCGACGAGCAGACGCCGCGTCACGTCCTCAATGTCTGAACTGCGCTCGCGCAAATAGTCGTCCTTGATTTCGGCATAGACGGAGAGCAGCCGATCCGTCACCACCTTGACCGCCCACTCGCTGTTCACGCGCTCGTCGCGAATCCACGCCTCGACATCCTCGTTGAGCTTGCGATCTTCGAGCATCAGCAGGTGCGCGTCGAAGATGTAGGCGTGCTCCTCGCCCAGCGCGCGTTCGGCGCGTCGTTTGACGGCGAGCAGTTGCCGACGCGACAGGCGCACGGCGGCGCGGAAGCGTCGCACCTCGCGCTCGACTTCCCTGTCATCAATCGTGACGCGGTAGATATAGTGCCTCGCGCCCGTGTGGATGCGAAGCACGCGCCCGGCTGCCAGACCATCTGAGACGGCGACGCCGCGCCAGTGCCTCTCGGTTTTGAATCTCTTCTCTCTCACTCGTCAGTTTCCCCGAACCCGCTTGTAAATAACTCGCACACAGTTTCGAGCGCCGCC
>JBAVPI010000162.1:0-5369 GCA_049692915.1 Pyrinomonadaceae bacterium | reverse complement strand
GTCGAGGCTTGCCCGAAGGATGCCATCACGCACGGCTATAACTTTGAACTGTCCGTCTACAGCCGCGCCGACCTCCTCAAGACCAAAGACGATCTGCTCATCACCAAGCAAAAACAGTCGCTCAACTACCGTGTCGCCTTCGCCGACGAAGACGTTGACTCAGAGTACAAAGAGGTCTGAGAGAGGGGCGATGAAGGGGCGCGGCAAGCTTTCGCCGGGCCATCATTTGAGAGACACCGTCACGTGCGACATAGATTAAGCCGCCGCGTTCAAGTGAGAGCGCGGCGGCTTTCGCCTTGACGACGAAAATTCACACCCATGAAATTTGAACTGGGATAGAATCGCGCCGCTAAATTTCATGTGAGGTGAACATGCCCATGCCGGAGATCGCTCCTCCTCTGATGACGCTCGAAGCACTGCGCTCCGTCCCCCTCTTCGCTTCGCTCGACGACGGGGCGGCGGGCGCGCTCCGCGAGTTGCTCGAAGTGCGGCACAAGCCCGCGGGCAGCCACCTCTTTCGAGCCGGTGAGGCGGGCGACGCGATGTATTTGATCGAAGCGGGCCGCGTCCGCATACACCTGCGGGACGCCGACGGCTACGACGTGACGCTGGTCGAGTTGGCGCGCGGAGACTTCTTCGGCGAGATGGCGATCCTTGACGGGAAGACGCGTTCGGCGAACGCAACCGTCGTCGAGGATGCGCGCCTCGCCGTCCTCTCGCGCGAACATTTCCGCGACTTCTTAAGCCGCTACCCGGAAGTCTCGCTCAAGATGATGAGCGCCATCACCGAACGCCTGCGGCACACGGATGAACTGCTGCGCCACCGCGTCTCGCGCAACCTCAACGACGAAACGAGCGCGCGCCTGACCGTCGCCGACCGTCTCTCGGACACGCTCGCCATGTTCGGCGGCAGTTGGAAGTTCATCGCGCTGCTCTGGCTGATGCTCTTCGTCTGGGTCTATGTCAACACGTGGTTTCAGGCGAGGCCGTTCGACGAATATCCTTATCAACTGCTCGGTCTCGTGCTCGGCTTCATCGCGGGCGTGCAGGCACCCATCATCATGATGTCGCAGAACCGGCAGGAAGAGAAAGACCGCCTGCGCGCAGACCTCGACTATCAGGTCAATCTCAAGAACGAACTGGCCCTCGCCGAAGTCCTCAGACGCCTCGACGTGCTTGAGAGCGAGCGCCTGCCGCTTCTTTTCGCCGAACAGAATGCGCGCCTCCAGAAATTGGCCCGCGAAGGGTAGCGTGCGAGTCGAAGTCCAACAGGCAAACTCGCTCTCCGACGCTTGCGCCGCCGCCGCACGACTTTGCCCGCGACTCGCGCGCGGCTTACAATGCTTGCGTTACACCCAATCAAAAATCTTTCGGACACACGGGACGCATGATTCAAGCCATCCTCTTCGACTTTAACGGGGTCATCCTCGACGACGAGCCTTTGCAGTTGAAGGCTTATCAGGAAGTGCTGCGCGGCGAGGGCATCACGCTCACGGAAGAGGACTACTACGCCTCGCTCGGCATGGACGACGCGGCGTTCGTGCGTGCCTCTTTCGAGCGCGCGGGCGCGGAGCTTACCGAAGAACAATTAGCAAAGGTGATTGAAGGCAAGACGGCGCGGCATCGTGAGTTGATTAAGGACGAGTTGCCGCTGTTTCCCGGCATCGTCACTTTCATCAAGGCGCTCGCGCGCAAGTATCCGCTCGGCCTCGTCAGCATGGCGCGGCGCACCGAGATTGATTACACGCTCGAACGTGCGGGCCTCGCGCGATACTTCGCCGTCGTCGTCAGCGCCGAGGACGTGCACGCGCACAAGCCCGATCCGCATTGCTATAACCGTGCGCTCGAACTCCTCAACGGCAAACAAAGCGGGACGCAGGTGCTGTCGCTCCGACCCGACGATTGCCTCGTCATAGAGGACGCGCCGCCCGGAGTTCGCGCCGCCGCGAGCGCGGGCATGCGCACGCTTGGCGTCACCAACACCGTCGGCGAGCGTGCCCTGCGCGATGCGGGCGCGGACGTGGTGACAGGCAGCCTCGCCGACTGGACGGTGGACGCACTTCATCACGTCTTCGACACGAGTTGGGGAAGAAAATGATTGATGAGGGCGTTGAACGGAGAGACCGCATGATTGATTCATCGCCTCATTGAACAATGAGGGTTCAATGAAGTTTCAACGAAGTAATCAATCAAGTCCCCAATGAGTCAATGAACCGATAATGTAGTCGCTCTTGCTCGTCAGGTCATCATTCCGGTTTGCCCTTGCAGGTGGGGCCGAAGAGCGCGGGAATTTTGGTGCTGATGGTGGGGTAGTCGGGCGCTTCGTCAATGTTGATTTGCGTCCATTGCTGGAGATGTTCGGGCACGGTGGTATCCGAGTAGATGGCCTCGACCGGGCATTCGGGGACGCAGGCGTCGCAGTCTATGCAGGTCTCAGCGTTGATGTAGAGACGGTCGGGCAGTTCGTGAAAAGCCTCTACGGGGCAGACCGCCGCACAGTCCGTATATTTACAATCAACGCAATCTTCCGTCACAACGTAAGTCATCGCTCGCTCCTTGTCATGAAGTATCCTCTCGCCGGAGGCGTCTGCATAGATGAGATGACTTGCTTCTATGACAAGCGGGGCGCGTCTGTCAACCGGCGGGCGGGAGAGAGACGTTCAAACGCGCGACTTCACGCTTGAGTTGACCGCCTCTCTCCCGATATTTTCAAAGCGTCGTCAGCCCGCGGTCGTGTCGCCGCCGAGCAGCGTCAGCACTTCGCCAGTGATGTAGCTTGAGTCCGCTTCGGAGGCGAAGAAGACGTAAGCGGGCGCGATCTCTTCGGGCTGCGCGGGGCGTTTCATCGGCGTGTCCGCGCCGAACTTCGCGACCTCTTGAGGGTCTTTGTCCGAGGGGTTCAGGGGCGTCCAGACCGGCCCCGGCGCGACGCAGTTGACGCGCACCTTCCGCTCGACGAGGTTCTGCGCCAGCGACTTTGTGAAGGCGTGAATCGCCCCCTTCGTCGCCGAATAATCCAGCAACTCCTTTTCGCCCTCCAACCCCGTAATCGAGCCGGTGTTGATAATCACGCCGCCCTCTTTAAGGTGCGCGAGCGCCGCCTTCGCCATGTAAAAATAGCCGTAGATGTTCGTCTTGAACGTGCGATCCCACTGTTCATCCGACACCTCTTCCAGACTCTTCTGACCTTGCTGAAACGCCGCGTTGTTGACGAGGATGTCGAGCTTACCGAACTCCTCTGCGGTGCGCTCGACGGCCTCTCGACAGAACTTCACGTCGCGCACGTCGCCGGGAATGAGCAGAGCGCGACGCCCTTCAGCCTCGACCGCACGGCGCGTCTCTTCCGCGTCAACGTGCTCCGACAGATACACAATCGCCACGTCCGCGCCCTCGCGCGCAAACAGCACGGCGACGGCGCGACCGATGCCCGAATCCCCGCCCGTGATGAGCGCCGCCTTGTCCGTCAGTTTGCCAGCGCCGCGATAGCCCGGCGCTTGATATTTCGGTCGCGGCGTGAGCTTCGCCTCGATGCCCGGCTTCTCCTGATGTTGCGCCGGCATCGGCGACTTCGGCTCTTGCCGTGCGCCCTCTACGCCCGCCTGCTTCTTCTGCCCGCCCGCCTTCGCCCCGGCTTTTTTCGCGCCCGACTTTCGCGCGCCGCCCTGCGAGCCTTTCGTGCCCGCGCCCTTGCTCGCCGCTTTCCGAACAGCCTTCACGCCCTTCTTGCTCGTTGCCATCTCGCCTCCTGTGTTAACCGTGTAATCTCTTGCGTCAGGCAAGATGACGCACGCGCGTCTTGAAAGAATTCCGGTTATCTCGCGGAAGTATGAAATTACGCGAAACTAAAAAGGGCCGGCAGTTGAATGCCGACCCCTTTTCATTCCAATGACTGAGGCGCGGTGTGCCCCAGTTTTTAACGCTCGCCCTTACGGTGTCAGGCTCGCTTGAGGTTGCGCGCGGCCTGTGTCTTCGGCGTCGTGTCGCCCGTCGCGGTCTTGTCGGGCGTGCCCGCGTCGGCCTGCGCCATCCTGATCCGCTCGGCGCGCGTGCTCATGCGCCGGTCGAGGTCTGCGATCTGTTCGGGCGTCAGGCGATAGATGTTGGGCTGGTTATGATAGACCTTCGCGCCCGTCACGACATCGGCCTGTTTGAAGCCGATCCGCTCGGCCTTCGAGACGAGTTCCTGCACGGTCATCTGAGGCGCGACGAGCGTGAGCGGGGCAACCTTCTCTTCGAGCGTCTCGGCGGCTGGCGCGAGCTTCGACGCCGTGCGTTCGAGTTCGTCGCCGCTCTCTCGCTTCATGTGGTCGAGAAAATCCTTGAACGTGACGTTGCCGGTCAACTCGAAGCCGACCTCGAAGGCGGGGCTGTTGGATTTGACGACCTGAAAGACACGCGTGATCTCGCCGTCGCGCTCCTGCAAAGAAGCCTCGACCATCACGTCCACGAAATACTCCAGCCCGCTCGCCGTCATCGGCAGCACGCGCCCCACTTCGTTGTCCTCTTTCGACTCCTTACCCTTCGCCGCGATCTGGTCAATGATAACGACAGACTTGCCGCTCTCCATGCAGAGCCGCCGCAGCACGCCCTGCAAAACCATCTGATCGGCAGCCAACTCTTCAGCCGTCGGTTGAGCCAGCGGGTCGTTCGTGCGCTCGCGCACTGCCTTAATCGTCTCGCTGTGCTTGGCTCCGAAGTAGGCCGCCCACGAGTCAAGCCCGAAGCAGCCGTAGTTCTGCTCGCGTCCATCGCCGGAAAGCGCCCAGTCTATAAACTCCGGTAGCTCGTCCGGTTGCTCGACCTCAAGGCCGTCGAACTGTATGCCGACGCCTTTCAGCAGGCGCGTCTTGCGCTCGACATCGAAAATGCAGAGGCGGCCCAAATCCGCATCAGCCATACTGCGCAGGAAATGGCTTTTGCCCGTGCCCGCCCCGCCGCGCACAGCCAACACCAGCCGCTGCTGCCTCGGACGGCGGCTCAAAGGATTGATTTTCGGTTTCGTCGTGTTGCTCATCTGTTCTTCTTCCCTCCTTAGCCGACTCCGGCATCAGTCTCGTAATTGCGGCTTGACTGCCGACTTTAATTCAGGACTCTCAACCCCCTGAGAAGGTTGGCGCTTCCAAACGAGGGGCACTATAGCACGACTCGCGCGGGAATGGAACAGAATTTCATCCGTGCAACAAAATTATTTTCCGGGGACGGGCCGGACGCGCGGAAGTTGAGGTGGAAAAATTTAAGAGAGGAGAGAGTTGAGCAGTCCGTCGAGCCAGTCGAAATCAATCGGTTTGGTGACGTAGGCGTTACAACCGGCGGCGAGGGCGCGTGCGCGGTAGTCCTGATCGGCGTGTGCCGTGACGGCGACGATGACC
>JBAVPI010000161.1:0-8727 GCA_049692915.1 Pyrinomonadaceae bacterium | reverse complement strand
CGCGGCGCTGGCGACGACGGCGCTGGCGACGCTCGTGCCCGTGCTCGTCGCACACCAGACGCCGCACCTCTGGCTGGAGCGTTCGGCGGGCGCGACGGGCGCGGAGATGTGGCGTGCAAAACTCTGGTACGCGCGTCTCGTAACGCTCCCCGCGCCGCTTGTCGCTTGGGTGGCGGGCGCGTTGAGCGGAGCAGTGCCCGCGTCTTACACCCTGCCGCTGCTCGGCGAAGTCCTCTGGCTGTGGTGGCTCGTCGGCACGGTCGGCGGCGCGCTCGCGTTCGAGATGCCGCGCCAACTGGGTCTCGCGATTATTCTGATGATGTGCGCGGGGCTGGCGGCGGGCTTCGTCGTCTCGCTGTTCTGGCCGGCTGGCCTCGTGCTCTACGTCTTCGGCCTGCAACAGTTGTTCATGCGCGGGCAGCACCTCGCGCACCTGCACCTCATGAAGGAGGACGATTGAGCGAGAGGGCAACATCCGTGTTCGTCGCCGTCGAAGCGGTGACGAAAAGTTACGGCGATCTCGTCGCCGTTGGCGGCGTGAGTTTGTCAATCGCGTCGGGCGAGACGTATGCGCTCGTCGGGGCGAACGGCGCGGGCAAGTCAACCCTGATTCGCATGATCGTGGGTTTGACCGAGCCTGACGGCGGAAGCGTCTCGGTCTGCGGCGAAGACTTGAAGCGGCACGCGGGCGCGGCCAAGCGGCGGCTCGGTTATCTGCCGGAGGAACTATATTTTTACGGGCGATTGAGCGGGCGCGAATATTTGCAACTCGTCGCCGGTTTGAAGGGCGACGACAACGCGCGCGTCGGGGTCGAGTTGGAGTTCTTCGAGTTGAAAGCGCACGCAGACAAGTGGGTGGGCGGCTACTCTCTGGGGATGCGCAAAAAACTGGGACTCGCGGCGGCCTTCCTCGGCACGCCGGACGTGCTCGTGCTCGACGAGCCTCTTAACGGGCTGGACGTGGAGATGATGAGGAAGCTGCGCCTGCGTCTGGAGAGCGAGCGCGACGCGGGCCGCGCCGTCGTCGTCTCGTCGCACGTGATGAGCTTCGTCGAGCGCGTCTGCGACCGCGTCGGCGTGATGCGCAGTGGTCGTCTCGTCGCCGAAGGCACGCCGCAGGAGTTGCGCGCCCTCACTTCACTCGCCGACGCTCCGTTCGAGGACGTTTTCTTTCAACTGGCAAAGTGAGGGCGGAAGCTTGATAATGGCTCGCAAGGCGGTGTGCCCCGAAACACTGGCCCGCGCATGAAAGTTTGATCCTCAGACAGGTTTAAATTCGATGACTCCCCCGAACGACGACGACGATAAAAAGAGCAGGGCACAACTCGTCTCGGAACTGGTGCGACTGCGCGCCGCACTCGCGTCTTCGTCTCGCTCCTCAATGACGGACGGCGACGCCGCGACGATGCTTCGAGAGCGCGTCGGCGACGACCCGAACATCACCGGCAACGAGCGGTTGCGCCTCATCCTCGACGCCGTCCCGACGCCCATCTCCTACGTGGACACGGAGCAGCGTTACCGCTTCAACAACAAAGCATACGAAGCGTGGCTCGGCCTGCCCGTCAGTGAGATATACGGCAAGCACATGAGCGAAGTGCTCGGCGCATCCGTCTATGAGCGCGTGAGTGAGTTCATCGAGGCCGCGCTGTCAGGCAACGAGATGCGTTTCGAGCGTGAACTCATCTACCCCGACAAAACGACGCGCTACGTGAGCGTCGCCTTCAGCCCCGACTTCGACGCCGGTGGTCGCGTGCGCGGCTTTATCATCACCGTCAAAGACCTCTCGGAGCGCAAGTATGCGGAGGACGCTTTGCACAAGGCGGAGCACCGCGCCCTCAAGGAATACGAGCGCCTGCTGCACAGGCTGACGCAACTGGCCGAATCGCTGGCGACGGCGGACGATCACCTGACGATCTTTCGCGACCTGCGCGACTTCGCCGTCGTCAGCGTGCCCTGCGTCGGCATCTTCATCTCGCTCTACGACGTGGAGCGCGACGTGCGGACGGCAGTTTACGCGTGGGGCGACGACGTGGAGGTTGACGTGTCGCAACTGCCCGCGATGCCCATCACGGCTAACGGGCCGAACAGTCGCGCCGTCCGAAGTGGTCAGGTCGTCATCACGGACGATTACATGAAGACGCAGACGAGCGGCAACGCCGTCATCATCGGGCCGGACAACGGACTGCGCCCGCAGTCTTCGCTCGTCGTGCCGATGATGTTAATGGGACACGTCGTCGGCACGGTCGAGGTGCAAAGTTACGAACTGGCGGCCTATCGCGCCGAGCATGTGACGGCGATGCGGATGGCCGCTAACCTTTCCGCCGTCGCGCTCGAAAACATGCGCCTCTTCGAGCACGAGACGCGTGCGCGCGCCGCCGCCGAAGAGTCGAACCGCTTGAAGGACGAGTTTCTCGCCACGCTCTCACACGAACTGCGCACGCCTCTGACGGCCATCCTCGGCTGGTCGAACATGCTCCGCACGGGGCGTCTGGACGAGGCGGGCGGGAAATCCGCCGTCGAGATTATCGAGCGCAACGCGCGGACGCAGCAGCAAATCGTCAACGACATTCTTGACGTGTCGCGCATCATCACCGGCAACCTCCGCTTTGACGCGCAGCCGACCGACCTTCACACGGTCGTCGAGTCGGCGCTCGACACCGTGCGCCCCGCCGCCGAAGCCAAGAGCCTGCGCCTCTCCGTCTCCTTCGAGACGCACATCGGCCCCGTCCTCGGAGACGCCTCGCGCCTCCAGCAAATCGTCTGGAATCTTCTCTCGAACGCCGTCAAGTTTACGCCTTTGGGCGGGGAGGTGCGCGTTGAGGTGGGGAGCGCGGGAGGGCACGCGCGCATCGAGGTGACGGACACGGGGCTGGGGATTCCCGCAGCGTTCCTGCCTTACGTCTTCGACCGCTTTCGTCAGGGCGACCAGTCGCGGACGCGAGCCTTCGGCGGTTTGGGCCTCGGCCTCGCCATCGTGCGTCACCTTGTTGAGTTGCACGGCGGCACGGCGCACGCTTCGAGTGAAGGCGAGGGCCGGGGCGCGACCTTCGTCGTCGAACTCCCGCTCATGCCGACCTTTATCGCGACTGACGACGCTTTACCCGCGGACGAAAAGGGCGGAGTTTCGGGACGGGGCGCATCGTCCTCAATTCTTCATGGCCTGCGCGTGCTCGTCGTTGACGACGAGCCGGACACGCTCGATCTCATCTCGTTGATTCTCAGGCAGCACGGGGCCGTGGTGACGCCCGCGTCTTCCGCCGCCGAGGCGTTCGAGGCGTTCGAGCATGCGAGGCCGGACGTGCTGTTGAGCGACATCGGCATGCCGGTCGAGGACGGCTACAGTCTCCTGCGTCGCCTGCACGCGCTCGACGCGGACGGCGACGGAAGCGTCGTCTCGATTCCCGCCGTCGCGCTCACGGCCTACGCGGGCGAGGCGGATCGCGCGCAGGCCGCCGCAGCAGGCTTTCAACTTCACGTCCCCAAGCCGATTGACGCGTCGCAACTCGTCGCCGCCATCGCCGGACTGACGCGTCGGAAGTAAGAAAAGCAAAAAGGCAAAAGTGAAGACCGATGCATTGCACCCGTCTTCACTTTTGCCTTTTTCTATATGAAGAGAGGCCGCAGGTGCCCTCGCAAACACGTGCGGCCTCTCTTTCACCCGTCACACGCGTCGCGCGACGGGTGAGCTTTGGTCAACTTACGGCAGCGCCTCGATGTTAATGAGGAATTTGAAGCTGCCCGTTTGTTGAATGCCGAGCAGGAAACGCACGTCCACGGACGCGCCATTGGCGAGCGGCGTGCCGAGCGTGATAGTTCCCGCCGAGAGGCTGGAGTTGAACGCGCCGCCGTTCGGCTGCGAGGGCGGTTGCTCAAGCGTCGTCCCGCGCACCGTCACGTTGCTCGTGCCAGACCCACATGGCGGGCGGTCAACGGTCACCACCACATCGGTCGAGGTTCGAGCGCGCAAATCGGCGGTGCCCGAAGGGGCCGGGAACGTCGTGATGTCCACAATCCGGAAACGCAGGCGCGTGACGTTGGCACCTGTGTTGTTGGTGAATGTTCGACGAATATCGAGTGTGCCGAACGTCGAGTTGTTCGCCGGATCACTCGTGAAATCGCGGAGGCGATTCGGCGGGTTCGTGCTCGCAGCGCAGGTGTCGAGCAGGTTGCCGGGAATCGTCGAGTTGCGCTGGATGGGACTGGAAAGGTTCTCCGGCCCCGGCGCGCCGAGTCGCTGACCCGCGCCCGCGCTCGTGCCGTTCGTATCCACGAAGATGAAGTCCGCAGCGTTGTTGTCGGTGTCCTTCGGTTTGCCGGTGCCGAGCGGGCATGGGCCGAAGGTGGTGATTGAGCCGCCCTTGCCGCACATGTCGCGGAAGAACGAGTAGTCAATCGAGAAGGGAGTCAGTGCAGGATAGCCCGTGCCTTCCTTGTAGAGCGTGTTTGCTTCCGAAGTCGAGCCGACGGCGTCTAATCGGTTGGCGACGACAAAGTTAGCGGCCAGCGTACTCTGGAACAGAGCGATGCCCGCGTTGTCCGGAATGTCCGTCGTGTATGTCGCGTTGGCCGTCGCGGTCGTACCGTTTCCTGCCGGGTAGGAGGCCAGAGAGTAGGCGACCGAGTTGGCGCACAGGTAATGACCGCCCGCGGGAATGATCGTACCGTTCGGGATCGTGCAGCGGAGCGTGCCGTCGGAGGCAACGAGGCCGTAGCCCGCGCCCGCGCCGATGTCGGCGACCGTGATGGGCAGATTCGTCGTGTTGTAAATCTCCTCGAATTCGTCATTGGCACCTGAAGGGCCGCGCAGACGGAACTCGGAGATGACGAGCGAACCCGGCGAGAGCGGCGCGACCGTCTGCTGGATGTTCAGGCAGACCGTGCCGCTGATTGAGCCGCCGTCGCCCGACAGGTCGTCCACGATGTAGAGATTCCAGATGCCGTTGGCCTGCGCGGGCGTCTTGCCGACGAAGTGATTGGTGAAAGTCGCTGTGCCGGCGGGCGCGGCGCGGTCGGCTGCGACGAACGCAGGCGCGGGAGCCGGGAATGGCGGGTCGGTCGCGTTAACGTCCGAAGGGCGGAAGGTGCCGGAGACGAGCGGGCCGGCGTCGGGCAGAAGCGCCGCCGCCGCGTCGTCGAGCGTGATGTTAACGTTCGTCGCCGCGGTCGAGCCGCCAACGTCCGACCAGATAATCATCTTCGTCCCGTCGGGCGCGACGAGCATCATGTCCACATCGTCGGGGAAGGTGTGGCTCAAGCCTGTGATGGTGACGGTCAGGGCCGAGATGTTGCCGGTGATGCCGGCGACGGTAATCGGGTACGGGTACGGCGTCGAGGGCGTCGGGGGCGTCGGGCCGTCGGTGATGGTAATGCCGGTCGCCCCGCAGGCCGTGACGGGCGCGAGCGGCTCGCCGGCAACGTCAATCACCTGACCGATTGGCGGAGCACCGCCGGTCTGATCCTGACCGGCGGCCTGTTTAGTTGGTTGAGGGGGCGGCTGGACAGTGCGAGTGGCGCGTTGGGCCAGAATCGCCTGCGAGGACAGAATCGAAAAACAGATCACGAGCGCGGTCACGGACGCGCGAAGCGAACGGAACGGGGAAGGCATGCGGATTCTCCTTGATGCGAGTTGAAAGCTAAGTGAATTGCAAATACTTACGGTACAAAGAAGTGCGTCTAGGCAAGTACCTGCCAAAATAATGGCAGATAAAAATAGCATGAAAAGGGCCGCGCGTGAAAATTATTTTCACGCCGACCTCGCCGCTTTGGGCCGTCTGGCCGGATAAACGGGGTGTTTTCCACTCGCGCGTGTCGGCGGCAAACACTCGAAGGCTGCGGTCTCTTGAATCTGCCGGAGCCTTGCCGTGTCAGGCCAAGGTCGCTGAACGGGCGCGGGACGGCCCTTCTAAAAGTCCCCTTTGCAGTCCGCGTGTCCGCAGTCGCAGTCAATCTGAATGTTGTGCTGGGTGCTCGCGCACTGGACGCTACAGAATTTCTCGTTGTCCGGCACAGCACAACTGCACGGCGCGTTCTTGCATGTGCGTCCTTTTTTGTCGTCTTTTTCGTCGGCCATGATTCTTTCCTCCGGGAAGTCGGGAATAAAAACGGTAGCAATCTTCTAAGCCAAATCGCCGCGCTAGTCAATCGTTTTCGAGGCCGTGGGCGCAACGGGGCTACAAATTTTTTCGGAAAAACGAGACGATCTTCCAGCCGTCGAGATAAACCCACGGGCGCTCGCCGCTCGTGTAATGACCGCACGGCAGCCACGACACGTCGAGCGGCACGCCCAGTTGTTTGATCTCCGCGATAACGTCGCGCGAGAGATCGGCGGGGAACGTCAGGTCGTAGCGAGCGGCGATAAAACGCATGGGGCGCGGCTCCGTCTCAAGCAAACGTTTGGCGAAAGGGAGCGGGCTAATCGGCAGCCAGTGCTCGCGCAACTCTTCGAGCGTCAGCACCTCTTCGATGCCTGCGCGCACGTGTTGTGTGGAGATGCCCTGCCACACCACGTCGGCAAAGTAACCTGAGACGTGATTGAAGACGCCCGTGCGGATCGACGGGTCGTGCGCGAAGGCGAGGAAGGCCGTGCATGAACCGATGCTCGTGCCCTCAATGCCGATGCGTTCGTAGCCTTGAGCCGCCAGCCAAGAGACCGCCGCGCGCGTGTCGAGCACGCCCTGACGCATGGACTGGATGGTGCGACCGATGTTCGAGCCGACGAGATAATCCGCGCGTTCGAGTTCACCGGGGCGTCGCTCTTCGTGGTAGGGAAGCGTCAAACGCAGCGCGGAGATGCCGAAGCGATTGAGCAGGCGACACAGCGCGACGTGGCTCTCTGCATCGGCGTTCCACTGCGGCAGGACGACGACGGCGCGCTTGCCATTTGCCTCATCGCGGTCGTCGCTCTCGCCACCGGCGGCATCAACGCGGCGACGTTTTGGATGCGCCGTCGCGGGGAAAAAGCGTGCACGCGCAGTGTTGTTTTCCGTCGAATCGGTGCGCACCGCGCTCGTCCACGTCAGGCTGTCTCCGCTGAGTTCGTAGTCGGTGACGTTGGGAAGCGCGTAAAACTCATCGCTCCTCTCCATCACTTCGCGCGTGAGGCGTCGAAAAACTTCGCGCGGGTCTGCGTCGCCGTTCGCGTGCGCGGAGACGTGATGCGCGCCCCACTCGAAAGGCCGCACGAGCCGGTTCGTGTCCCGCGCCGCGTGTCGCCGCTCCTGTGCCTTGATGATGCGTCCGAGCAAGTTACCGCCGACCCTCTGAGAAGCGATTGAATTTCACAAAACCGGGCGTGGCATCGTAGCGGCGCGCGCGAGCGGCGCAAGAGAACCGAATCCCTCGCCTTCTCTCACATCGCTTGCGCTTCGAGTAGTTGAAGAGTCTTCGCTTGAACAGACTCCAATACTGCATCCCGAAGGAACGCGCTCGCGTTCAGGATTTCCACACCGATCAACTCGTTCCTGTCATTGAGTTCGACGGTGATGTTCGGGCTTATTTCCAAACTCCGGCTCTCCGGTTCCTCGGCAATGACCAAGTGAAGAACGTCTTCCTGCTCGAAGTATTTGATGAGTGGTTTATTCATTGCGTAAGCCTTCCTGTCCGCAACCGGAAACGAATCTGCTGACGGGTAATGGCGTGGACAGTGACGGGAGTAATAGCATCTCCATCCGATTCATACGGAATCAACACCAGTTGCCGGTTATGACGACCGACCGCGACGGTTAGTCTCGTCTCAATATCGAAGTACCGCTCGCTCGAATGACGGATGATGTGCTCAAGCTTCGACAGGTCAAAGCCTCTCAGTTCTGCTCGGTACTGAAGATACTCAGTCCAGACAATCTCCGGCAAATGCCCTCAACCGTCCCGGCGCGTATTGCATCGGTTAGATGCATCCTTTAGGCGGCACTGTTTTGTCTCTATAGAGGCACAGGACGTCTTCCATCTCGTTAGCAGGTAGCCCCCTAAGAATGTTTGGCAGGTCAGCCAAATCCAACCATTCCGTCTGCGTCGTCATAAGGCCGAATGCCTTAGCCCCTGTGCGCGTTCCGGCATGAAGGTAAACTTTATCAGGCAGAAGGTTCAAGTATGCTCCGATTCTGAACGCCGTGTCATAGACATATAGCTCGCCGATGTCTGGGAAATCATCTCAACCACAATTTCTTCCCGCCGGGCGCGCACTCATTTGCGGCGGGCGCGAAGACGGCGGAGCATTTGCGGGGCGAGGATGAGCGTTTGCAGCACCGACCCGGTGGCGAAGCGGCGTGCGAGGCCGCGAAACAGCGCGGCGGCCTGCGGCGTATAGCCGAACCACCACACGTCGTGGAGGCGTGCGAGGCGGTTGACGTGAATGTGGTGCGGCACGACGAGTTCGAGCAGGCCCAGACGCCCGTGCGTCCTGCCGATGCCGCTTTTCTTCACACCGCCCCACGGCGTCTGCGCGATGCCGTGCGTGTAGAGCACTTCGTTGACCATCACCGTGCCCGCCTCGATTCTGGAAGCGACGCGTAAGCCGCGACGGATGTCACGCGTCCACACGCTCGCCGTCAGACCGAACTCGCTCTCGTTGGCGAGCCGGACGGCTTCGTCCTCCGTCCGGAAAATCATGACGGGCAAGACCGGCCCGAAAGTCTCTTCGCGCATCACGTCCATCGTGTGGTCAACATTCTCAAGCACCGTCGGCTCGTAGAACGTGCCCGCCGCCGCGAACCCTTCGGCCCGGTGGCCGCC
>JBAVPI010000160.1:0-2054 GCA_049692915.1 Pyrinomonadaceae bacterium | reverse complement strand
GAGTACGGGCAGAAGGTCGCCGACGTGGCTACGCAGGCCAAGGATTATCTGAGCGACAAGGCGTCGGTCGTGGGCGACAAGTTTCAGGACTTGCGCAATGCCGACTATCAGGAGATGGCTAACAACGCGAAGGACTACGCGCGTCAGAATCCGGGTCAGGCATTGTTGATCTCGGCGGCTGCCGGGTTCGTCCTCGGACTCTTGTTGCGCGGCGGACGCCGTAGCTAACCGGGAAGAGTTCAAGAATTTGAGCATTCAAGGCCCGAAGGCCTTATCAGCTTTGGGCCTTGAATGCTCGCCCCGACCTTAGTAACCCGTCGAATGAACTATAAAGTTTTAAGCTTTGAACCCGCAGGAGGGGAGAGCGATGGCTGAAGTTGAAAGACGCGCGGCTGCCGCGCAGGCGAACGCGGACATAGACAGTTTGCCTTCGCTGTTCGGACGCCTCGGCGACGACGTGATGACGCTCGTTGACACCAAACTGAGCTTGATGAAAGTCGAGTTGAAGGAGGATGCCTCCGTCTATGCGCGCAACGGTGTGATGATCGTCGTCGGGGGCGTCATCGCGGTCATCGGCTTCGCGCTCGTCAACATCGCCGTCGGGTGTTTCGTCGCGCTGCTGTTTGCGAGCGATAACCCGAACGCCGTCTTACAGAAATACGGGCCGACGAGTTACGGGCTGGGATTTCTCATCACGGGCGCAATCTATTTGATTATCGGTGGAGTCATCGCGTATCTCGCGAAGAATCGCCTCGCCGGTTTTAATCCTGCGCCGGAAACGAGCATGGAAGAATTCAGAAAGGATAAGCAATGGCTGAAGAAAGAGATGTAGCACTGTCGCGCGCCATAGATTCCGAGGCGGACGAAGACGGGACGAAAGCGGAACTTCAGCGTCGCATGGAAGAGGCGCGCGAATCAATCACTCAAACCGTGACGGAGATTAAAGAGACTGTGGCGAACCAATACCAGCAGGTGAAAACGACGATCAGCGATTCGCTCGACTGGCGCGAGCAGTACAAGCGCCGGCCCGTGCCCTTCGCCGTCGGCGCGCTCGTCGGCGGGGCGCTTCTCGGTTACACCGTCGCCGGAGTATTCAAGAGCGATGCTGATGACGACGACTACGACACGGAGGACGCGCCCGCCGATCAGGCGCTTTACAGCGCGCCCGCTCGCTCCTACGCCGCGCAGCCGATTCTCGGTGCGCCCGCCGCTTACTCCGTAGCCCCGGCCTATGCGTCGGCTTCGTCGGCGGATGTCGGGCCGGAGACAAGGCCGTCTTACAGCAGCGGCTACGAAGCGCCGAGTGCGCAGGCGGAAGCAGAGCCGTCCGGCCCCGGCCTGATGGAACGCTTCAAAGAGACGCAGGCTTACGACCGCTTGCAGCAGGAACTTTCCACACTCGGCTCGCGCGCCGTCGAAGAACTCTCGAAGACGGCGCAGAACGTCGTGCTGCCCGCGCTCCTCGGCAAGCTCAAAGACCTGATCGGGATTGACCTCGGCACACAGCGCAACGTGGCGACGCGCAGCCGTCTGGAGCACGAGACCATCAAGACGGAGGCGGCCTCCGATGATGTGGCGGAGGGGCGTGAAGATGGCGGCGCTTCGTCGGCCTACGCGTCGAGGGCAGACGGCTCAACGGGCGGCTCGCTGTAAGGTCGTCTCAATCGAGCAAATGTGCGGCGGTCGGGACAAACGGAGAAAAGCTCGTTCACGTCCCACTCCGTGCAGCAAGTAGTCTAAGGATAAGGGCGAGCCGACCACTTAGCGAGGCTCGCCCTTCGCTTTGTTAAAGCGGGCCGGATTATTTTGTCCCGGCGATATTCTCAAGCGTCTATGTCCACAACGCATACCACGCGGGAACGTGAAGCCGCGCCGCAGGACGAAGCGACGCCGCACGGCGCAGCATCAACCGACGTTGAACCTCTAGGCGGCGGTGACGCCTCGGCCGTCGAAGTCATCTTCAACATCTCGGCGGGCACGGACGACAAGACCGACGTTAAGTCTGCCATCGCGGAAGCTTTCGCCGCGTGCGGCGTCGAAGCGCGACTCTCTCC
>JBAVPI010000159.1:0-8171 GCA_049692915.1 Pyrinomonadaceae bacterium | reverse complement strand
TCGCGCTGCACTCGCGCGTCGCGCCGCCCGCGAAATTCAGACGCACACCCCCGACGCGCCCGTCTTCAAACAGCAGGCCCGCAACGGTCGCCTCTTCCAACACTTCGACCCCGACCCCGCGCGCCCTCTTGAGCAACTTGTCATCCATCTCTGCGCGACTCAGACCGAGCGCGCCGCGCATGCCGCTCCCGAACCACTCGCTCGACACAGAGACGCTGCGCCCGCTCGCCGTATAAAAAATCGTTTGGGCCAGTTCACTTCCGCCGGCGCACGTCATCTCTTCAAGCACGCCGAGCCGTGCGAAGTGTTCCAGACATTCGGGCGAGATAAATTCGCCGCACAATTTTTCGCGCGGGAATTTTTTCTGCTCCGCGAGCAGCACGCGCACGCCCTTCTGCGCCAGATGAATCGCCGCGCTCGCGCCCGCCGGCCCTCCGCCCGCGATGACGACATCATAAAGATTATTCCCTGCGCTCAAATTCCCCGCCCCTTCTCCACACTCAACACCAGACGATAGGGAAACCGCCGCCGTACCTGTGCATTCGTCAGTCCCGCGCGCACGGCGAGACGACGCAACTCTTCCGGCGCAAAGCCGCGTAAGATCGAGAGCGCGCCGTCTTCGCGAATCAGCCGGTTGTGCAGGAAGATTCGCCCGACGGTCGTATAGAAAAGATAAGCGACGGGGTGACGATGGAGGTCTATCACATAGACGCGCCGACGTGCGACGCGCGCCATCTCGCTCAACGCCGTGACCAACTGTTCGTCGCGCAGATGATGCGCGAAGAGCGAGCACATCACGTAATCGAAAGCCCCGTCCGCGAAAGGCAGTCGCAACGCATCGCCGCGCGTTGATCTTATTTCCTCGAACTCCTGCGACTCTTCGACAATTGCTTCGGCAGCACGCGCGCCGAAGTCAAGCCCGACGAGACGCACACGCTTCCCCTTCGCGCGCGCCCAACCCGCGACGGCGCGCAGCAACTCGCCCGATCCTGCGCCGACATCGAGCAGCGAGAAATGTTTCAATGCGTCCCTCTCGATCTCCGTCAAAACAGACCGCCGCAGCACGCTCGCATCTCCGAGCCAGCGGTTAACGAGTCGCAGTTCGACGAGACAACTCTCGTACTCCTCCGGCGTGTATTCGCCCGTGTCGAGGTGTTCCAGCTTCTCGCTGCGCTGTCGGAAATCGGCCAACATAGAAGCACCGTCAATCGTTAATAGTGAATCGTGAATGGTAAATCGTAAATAGAGAGGACAGGTTTTATCTATTCACGATTCACGATTCACGATTCACTAATTACCCTTCATAGCTTTTCGACGACGAGCGCGCTGTTCTTCGAGCCGAAGCCGATGCAGTTGCAGAGTGCGACGCGAACATGTTTTTCGCGGGCGCTGTTGGGCGTGTAGTCGAGGTCGCAGGCGGGGTCGGGTTCGTCGAGGTTGATGGTCGGAGGAATGACGCCGGTCGTCATCGCACAGAGCGCAGCGCCGAGGCCCGCCGCGCCGCTTGCGCCCTGCGGGTGGCCGATCTGAGATTTTGTGGCCGACATCGGAATCTTGTAGGCGCTCTCGCCGAAAGCGCCCTTGAGCGCCTGCGTCTCGATGCGGTCGTTCAGCAGCGTCGCCGTGCCGTGGAGGTTGACGTAATCAACTTCGTCGGGCCTGCGTCCCGCGTCGTCGAGCGCGAGGCGCATGGCGCGCGCCGGTTCGTCGCCGTTCTCTTCAAGACGGACGCGATGATACGCGTCGCACGTCGCGCCGTAGCCCGTGATCTCCGCGTAAATATTCGCGCCGCGCGCGCGCGCACGCTCATACTCTTCGAGCACGTAAACCCACGCTCCCTCGCCCAAGACCATCCCCGAACGGTCGCGCGAAAATGGACGACAGGCGCGCTCCGGCTCGTCGTTCCAATCCTCCGTCATCACCTTCATCAAGTTGAAGCCCGCGAGTATGCCGGGCGCGAGCGGCGCATCCGAGCCGCCCGCGAGCATCGCCTCCTGACGACCGAGCGAGATGTGCTGTGCGGCGTAAGCGATGGCGTCGGTCGAACTCGTGCAGCCGGTCGAGACGACGTGCGAAAGGCCGCGCAGTTCAAAGGCCATCGAGAGTTCGGACGAGAGGCCGCCGTGCGTGGAGGACGGAATCGTATAGACGCTCGCCGACGTGTAAGAGCCGCCGAAGTAGCGACGGTACTGCTCTTCGGTGAACGAGAGGCCGCCGCCGCCCGTGCCGAGGACGACGCCGAAGGCGCGACGCTCTTCAAGCGTGAAGTCGGAAGCTTGCAGCCCCGAATCGTCCAGCGCCTCGCGCGCGGCGGCGAGCGCGAGCGGCACTGTGCGCGCAACGTGGCGACGGTCTTTCGGCTTCAACTCATTCTCCCAATCAAAGCCGAGCACCTGCCCCGCGATCCTGACCGGCGAACCGGACGTGTCAAAGCCTTCGATGCGTCGCACGCCGCTCGTGCCCTGTTGGAGCGAGCGCCAGAATGCTTCGCGTCCGATGCCAATCGGCGTCACGCAGCCCATCCCCGTAATCACCACGCGTCGCGGTTGCTTGAAGTGTCTCAGCATAAATTAGAAGTCTTTCTCTGACGCCGAAACGTCGCACGCCGCAATGTCGCGCTCAGGATGAACGACTCTGCGCGAGGCGAGACGAGGCGGCGTCAGGTGTCGAAAGCGACCGGCCCGGACACTGACATGAAATGATTTCGACGCGGGAGACGCTCTTAAAGCATAACATGCCCGCGCGAAACCGGAGGCCGTTTGTGCTTTCCGTGACGCACGCTTTTGTCCCTCTGGAAATACGCAAGAGCACGGGTCGGGGGATTTATAAATTAACTGCGCGTGCCGGACTTTGGAAGGACGGGTGAGACTCGTGAGCTTGAATACGCGCGCCACGCCGACAGACAGATGAGCGCGCATGCGCCGCCCGTCGCGTCTATCATGCTGTCATAAATTGAGGCCGTGCGCGACGCGACGAAACTCTGATGATACTCGTCGAGTAACGCATAGATTGCGACGAGCGCAAAGGAGGCGAGCCACGGGCGGCGCGCAAGCCACGCGCGCGAAGAGGAACGGAACGCGCGTTCGGCGAGGAGCGCGAGGACGGCATACTCTGTGAAGTGCGCCGCCTTGCGAACGAGGAAGTGGACTTCGAGCAGCGCGCCCTCGGTCATGCGCGGGAAGAGCCAGAGCAGCAGTGGCCTGATGATGCGCGAGGTGTTCGAGGCCGAGAACGATCCGGTCGAGGCGTAGGTGATGAAGCCGAGCCACAACGCCAGCGGCCCGTAACGCCATAGACGCCCGCCGCGCATGCTCTCCCCCTCGCCCGCACGCGTCGGACGCGGCCCGCCGCGCACTCTCCGCTTCAACACTCGTCTCGACATCACGCGCCCCGAATAAAAAAGGGAAGCCGCAAACATTCGCGCTTCCCTTCCCCGACAAAAATTTTCGCGCGCTCCAAGAACTTCAGACCGCCACCGACGCGCCCGACACGATTTCAATAATCTCTCTCGTGATGCTCGCCTGCCGAATGCGATTCATGTTGAGCGTCAATGTCTGAATCAACTCGCCCGCGTTTTTCGACGCCGCGTCCATCGCCGTCATGCGCGCGCCCTGCTCCGAGGCGACCGATTCGAGCAACGCACGATAGACCTGCGTTTCGATCAAGCGCGGGAGCAACTGGCTGAAGATTTCCGCGGGCGGCTGTTCGTAAATGTATTCGACGAAAGACGAGTCGCCGCCGTCGGTGTTCACGACTTCGCCCGCGCCCTCCGTCGCGCGCGAGACGGGAAGAATCTGTTCGACGATGACTTGCTGAGAGATGACCGAGCGCGACTCGTTGTAAACGATAAAGACCTTGTCGAGAGTTTCGTCTTCGGTGAAGCGTCGAGAGATGTCGCGCGCCAACTCCAGAGCTTCGGCATACTCGACGCGTCCCTTGCCCGTCAACCCGACGTTCTCTTCCGCAATCGTCACATCGCGGCGGCGGAAAAAGTCTCGACCCTTGCGGCCCACGGCGTACAACTCGACGCGCTGGCCCGCGTGGTCGCGGATGAAGGACTGCGCCGCCTTAATCAAGTTGGCGTTGAAGGCTCCGGCCAATCCCTTGTCGGCGGTGATAAGCACGAGCAGGTAACGCTCGTCGCCGCGCGCGTCGAGCATCGGGTGATGAAAGTCTTCGCTCGTGTGCGAGGCGAGGCCGGTCAGCACCTCCGTCATCTTCGTCGCGAAAGGACGCGCCGCGACGACGCGATCCTGCGCGCGCTTGAGCTTCGCCGCCGAGACCATCTTCATGGCCTTCGTGATCTGCTGCGTGTTCTTCACCGACTTGATGCGGCGGCGAATGTCTAAAAGATTAGCCATAGCAAAAACCGTGACGTGCGACGGATGACGACTGACGAAGAAGAAAATGTTTCGACGGTTTACCCATCGCTATCGTCATCAACTTTATGATGTAGCAGCGGCGGCGGCAGTCGCGGATGGTTGTGCCGTCAATGCCGACTGATCCGCCCAAGTCGTCTTGAAGTCGTTAATCGCCTGCACGAGATCAGTCTTGATCTCGTCGGTGATGGACTTCTTCTCGCGCAGGTTGTTGAGCACGCCGGGGTGCGAGTTTTCCATGAAGCGCAGGAAGTCGGCCTCGAAGCGCCGCACCTGATCCACGGGGATGTCGTCGAGATGCCCGTTCGTCGCGGCCCAGATGATGAGCACCTGATTCGCCACGTCCATCGGTTGATACTGCGGCTGCTTCAGAACTTCGACGAGGCGTTGACCGCGCGAGAGTTGCGCCTGTGTCTGGCGGTCAAGGTCGGAGCCGAACTGCGCGAACGCCTGTAGCTCGCGGAACTGCGCGAGGTCAATGCGAAGCGTGCCCGCGACCTGCTTCATCGCCTTGATCTGCGCCGAGCCGCCGACGCGCGAGACGGAGTTTCCGACGTTGATCGCCGGACGCACGCCGCTGTTGAAGAGGTCGGACTCCAAAAAGATTTGTCCGTCCGTAATCGAGATGACGTTCGTCGGGATGTAGGCCGAGATGTCGCCCGCCTGCGTCTCGATGATGGGAAGGCTGGTGAGCGAGCCGCCGCCCTTCGCGTCCGACAACTTTGCCGCGCGCTCAAGCAGGCGCGAGTGCAGGTAGAACACGTCGCCCGGATAAGCCTCGCGACCGGGCGGGCGACGCAGCAGCAGAGAAATTTCGCGGTAGGCGGCGGCGTGCTTCGAGAGGTCGTCGTAGATGGTCAGCACGTGGCGGCCCGAATCGCGGAAGTATTCACCGATGGCCGCGCCCGCGTAAGGCGCGAGATACTGCATGGCCGCAGGGTCGGACGCCGAAGCGTTGACGACGATGGAATAGCTCATCGCGTCGAAGTCCTGCAAGGTCTTGATGACCTGCGCTACCGTCGAAGCCTTCTGCCCGATGGCGACGTAGATGCAGATCACGTCCTTGCCCTTCTGGTTGAGCACGGCGTCGAGCGCCACGGCGGTTTTGCCCGTCTGCCGGTCGCCGATAATCAGTTCGCGCTGTCCGCGACCGATGGGCACCATCGCGTCAATCGCCTTGAGGCCGGTCTGCAAAGGCTCTTTCACGGGCTGACGATCAATCACGCCCGGCGCGATGCGCTCCAGCGGATTGAACTCGTTGGTGGCGAGCGGCCCGCCGTCGTCAATCGGCACGCCGAGCGCGTTCACCACGCGACCGATGAGCGCGTCGCCCACGGGGATGCTCATGATGCGCCCCGTGCGCTTGACCGTGTCGCCTTCTTTGACGGCCTGATATTCGCCGAAAAGCACGACGCCGACTTTATCCTCTTCGAGGTTCAAGGCCAGCCCGCGTACCTCGTGCGGAAATTCCAGCAGTTCGCCCGCCATCACCTTTTCGAGGCCGTGAACTTCCGCGATCCCGTCGCCGATTTTGATGACGGTGCCGATCTCCGTCACGGTCACGCCGGTTTGAAAGTTCTCGATCTGCCGGCGAATAATGTCGCTGATCTCGTTTGCTTTAATCGCTTCCATTTAATTTAACCTTAGCCTGTCGTGATTCACGCCCGACTTTGCAATAACCCATGTCGCTTAGTTTCGGACACGGCCCGCGCGAAATCTTCGATCATTGCCCGTCCGTCATTTTCTGTTTGAACTGTTGGAGTTGTGTCCGCACCGATCCGTCATAGACGGTCGAGCCGATGCGCGTCACCATGCCGCCGATTAAATCTTCGTCAACCGTGAATTGAAGCTGCACGCTCTTGCCCGTCAACTCGCCGAGCTTTGTGCGTAAGGAATCTTGCGCCGCTTCGGGCACGGAACGCGCCGTCGTGACGTGCGCCGTCACGACTCCTGCGCGGCGGTCGAGTTCCTGCGCGAAACTTTTGTTGATTTCGTCCAGATTGGCGAGCCTGTGATTCTGAAGAAGCACTTGAAGGAAATTGGCGGTCACGGGGCGAACGCGCGTGCGCTCGATGAGTGTGTTGACGACGGCTCGCTTTTGTTCGTAAGGAATGGTCGGGTTCTGAAACAACTCAAGAAGCTCGGAATTTCCCCGCATCATCTCTTCCCAAGCGGATAACTCTTCGCGGACTTCTCGCGCCATGCCCTGCGCCGTCACTACGTCCGTCAACGCCATCGCATAACGGCGCGCAATGGTTTGCAGGCTCAATGCTTGACACCTCCCAACTCTTCCACATACTCACGCACTAGCCGCGCGTCGTCCTCCGGCCGGATGTCTCTGCGAATCATTTCTTCAGCCATCTTAACGCTCTGCTCCGCGGCGTAAGCGCGCAATTCGGCACGCGCGATTTTAACCGCGCTTTCAATTTCACGTTGAGACTGTTCGCGCAGCTTTCGTATATCATCTTCCGTCGAACGGGCAATTCTCTGCAATTCGGCGTCGGCCTCCCTCTGCGCCTGCGCGCGCACGGCCTCGACCTCCGCATCAAGCCTTTGCAAACGGCCTTCTACTTCTTCCAATTTCGACACCGCGACGTTGCGCTCTTCCTGTGCGCGCAATAAATCTTTGCGAATCCCCTCGCGCCGTGCGTTGAAAGCCGCGCTGATAGGGCGACGCAAAAAGAAATACATCAGTCCGACGAAGACGACGAGATTGATGATTTTCGCCAGCGTCTCGACGGGAAGATAAGCCTGCCAGCCTTCCCCCTCGAACGCGAATAGAATTATATTTTGGATCAAACCTGAGAACATGTTGATTAACTACGCGTGCTCATCCGACCAAATAGGATTATGAAGCGAGCAAATAGGATTATGAAGACGGGCGGCCAAGAATATGCGTGCTGACACTCACGGCCACGCGCCTCGCCTCGCTCTCTAAAGTTGTACGTGCTTCACGGGCTTGCCCGCGCACTTCCTCCCGCTGCTGTTCAATCTTGTTCCCTATCTCTTCTTTTACCAGATCAATCCTGCTTTGACGTTCCGCGACCGCTTCGGCTCGCTTTTGTTCCAGTAATCTGTAACTCTCGATTCGAGCCTGCATCATCGTACGTTCATATTTGGACAGGCTCTCTTCCACGCGTTGTAAAATTTCACGGGCTTCGCCTGAACGACCATGCGTTCGCCGTTCCCTCTCTTCCAAAATGCGATTGATCGGCCTGAACAACGTCCTGTTCAAGACAAAAATCATCGTCAAGATGATCGCTATATGAAGAAAAAGCGTGCCATCTGGTACTAGCTGTACAGATTCGGCGAGGGCGAGACAGAACATAAGATTCTCAATGTCTATGCACAGTTGACATAGACTCAAGCATGCTATTTAAGGATAAAATTGCTCGTGTGCCAAAAGGTCGGAAGTTTAACATGCTGTTTAATTAGGCGTCAAGACTCCGCTTCCACTCAGACGACATAAATTCAGACAAAGTAGAGCGAACCTTTATTCCTTGAGTTAATAGACCTTAACATTACAAATTATTACTTAATTTCTAATCGCCGCCATGATTATTAGCATTACAGGGGCATCCATTTTACATTTTGAGACGACCAATTATCTTTTATAGCTAGAAGCAGTTAATTATCTGACAACATTGAACTTACGTTTCGATATATAAATTAAATCTTGCCCTCGACAGAAAAGGTTTTATAGCTGTATTATTTGTTCATGTTTTGGAGATTTAAAATAAGCTCATAGATACGATTCAGATCATTTGCATCGTAATATTCGATTTCGACTTT